>JAYTTR010000563.1:0-14079 GCA_043744935.1 Gemmatimonadaceae bacterium | reverse complement strand
CGGCATCAGTATTTCACGCGTTCGCTATGCCGCCAACAAGCGCATGACATTGGCGTACAGCGGAACGATGGCCGATGCAGTGCGCTCTTCATGGAGCGCGCGATTCGCATTGCTCGGATTATTGAAGGCACTTCGTCGGGCGACCAGAGCCGCTGTGCATGCCGCGCGCGTGAATGGTGCGCCCTATGACGTTGTGCATGTGCATTGGTGGTTCCCGTCCGGACTTGCACTCTGGCGAGCGCTGCCAAATGGCGCGCCACCGATCGTGCTGACCATGCACGGCTCTGATGTACGACTCGCGCAATCGGTCCGTCCCGCCCACGCGATCATGCGTGCGGTGCTCAGAACTGCAGCCGTTCGGAGCGCCGTCTCCACGTGGCTCGCCGACATCGCGAGTCGACTATCCGGCGGACTTGACGTGCGGGTGGCGCCGATGCCCGTCGATGATCGCCACTTTGATGCGACGCATACCGACGTCGCGATCAGCGAGTCGCGCCCGCGCAACGGAGTGCTGTTTGTCGGACGACTCAATGCGCAGAAAGGACTGTCGCACTTGATCACGGCGCTCGCGCAACCAGCACTAAGCGATGCATCGCTCGATGTCGTCGGTGAAGGTCCCGACCAAAGCGCGTTGTCCGCCCAGGCAACGTCACTTGGCGTGGCACCGCGCATCCGCTGGCATGGTACGCAACCGTCAGCCGCGCTAGCGCAGTTTTACCAGCGTGCGATGGTGCTGGCGATGCCGTCTACAGAGGAAGGTCTTGGCCTCGTTGCTGTTGAGGCACAATTGTGCGGCACGCCCGTCGTCGCTTTTGCATCTGGTGGATTGCGCGACGTGGTGCGTGCGGAATGGGGCGGCAAACTCGTACCCCCGCGCGACGCAACGGCACTCGCGCTCGCACTCGCGAGCGCACTTACCATCGCTCCTCACGATGCGACGCGAAATGCGATGCAAAGCGCGATGCGTGAACGATTCGCCCCAAGCGTCGTGGCATCACGTTATCGCGCGCTGTACGCCGAGGCCATGAATGGCCCGCCGGGTAAAAGGTCGCGCACCGTTTGGTGGACAGTTGCGCAGATCGTCGCGATCGGCATCGCACTGATATATGCGTGGCGCGCGTTGTCGACGCAGTGGAGCGGGGTCCAGGCGGTCGCACGCCAAGTGCATGTGCAATGGCGCTGGATGCTGCTCTCGGGCAGCATCGTGCTGATCGTACACGCCTCGTTAGTGCAGAGCTGGCGAATGCTCGTCGCTGGGTGGGGCAGCACGCTTGGCTTCGGCGCCGCCGTACGCATTTGGACCATCTCGAACCTCGGCAAGTATCTGCCCTTCAAGGTTGGATCGATCGCCGCGATGGGCGTGCTCACACAGCGCGAAGGCGCTTCTGGAATCTCCGCGATAGGTGCGGCGCTACTTGGCGCACTGTTGAACTTGGGCGCCGGTTTTGGCGTCGTGGCGTTGAGTGGGGCGAGTGTACTCCGCACGATGGGTTCGGCAGAGCGCATCACCGCCATCGTCGGGAGCGTCGTCTTCATGCTCGGCGTTGCTGCACTCCCGTGGATATTACCACCCCTGCTTGCGCGGGTTGCACAGTGGCGAGGACTTCCACCATTACAGCAACACCTGCGCGCACAGACCATTTGGCTCGTGACTGCGGTGAATGTGCTTGCATGGATCGGTTATGGTCTTGCATTCATGGCGTTTTCGCGCGCCCTCACGCCGCAAGTCGCTGGCGCTCCCGCGCAGTTCATCGCAGTTTATGCGGTCTCGTACATCATCGGGTATCTGTATATCTTTGCGCCCGGTGGAGTCGTTGTGCGGGAAACGGTTATGACCGGTTTGCTCGTATCGTTCGGCCTCGCGCAACAGCCCGATGCGATATTTCTGGCGCTCGCCTCGCGAGTGTGGCTCACCGTGATTGAAGTGTTCCCGGGATTGATCTCCCTGTTGATCGCACCCGCTATCTCGCGCGTTCCTGATCGACGCGTCGACTGAGTCGGCGCTCCTGGCGACGTGCGGTACCTTCACTTTTGCTCCGGTTGATGGCTCGTACTGACGCGACTGCTGCTCCCGAGTCGGCACCTCGCGCTCCGCTCATTTGCGCCGCGCTTGCGTGCATCGTAGCCACGCTGCTCCTCGCGTGGCCCGCGCTCGGCGGTGCGTTTCTCGTGAATCCGCATTCGGATCAGTACCTCGCCGGCTATGCGTTCCGTGAATTTGCTGCTCGCTCGCTGCGAATGGGGCAGGGATTCCCGTTGTGGAATTCGTATCAATTCGACGGCATGCCATACGTCGCGGCGATGCATGGCGACATTTTTTACCCGACATTCTTGCTGCGCATGATATTGCCAACCGACATTGCGATGACGTTCGGTTTTGTGCTGCACATGATCGGTGCCGGGTTTTTCACCTTCGGATTTTTGCGCGCAGCTGGTGTTCGCTTTCAGAGTGCCCTTGTGGGCGCAGTCGCCTATCTCTTGAGCGGAACGGTCGCGTCGTACGCGTCACCCGGGCACGACGGCAAACTGTTTGTGAGCGCGCTGCTCCCTGCAGCGCTGTGGGCACTCGTGCGCGCGATGCGCGATGGACGTCGCGCTGCGTGGGGACTCTTGTCCCTCGTGGTCGGACTGGCCGTCCTGTCGCCCCATCCGCAGCTGCTGCAATACATGCTGCTGACGATCGGTGCATATGCGTTGTTCCTCGCCTTTCGTCCGCTCGCGGTGACACCGGATACCGCGCAGCCGATGTTCGTCGCATCAAAACCGAAGCTCGTTCAACTGGTCTACGCGCTTGGTGCGGTATTGCTTGGTGCCGCCATCGGAGCGATCCAATACCTGCCTGTCGCCGAGTATGTCGCATGGTCTCCGCGTTCGGGCGGCAAAAGTTACGAATACGCGACCAGCTTCTCATTTCCAGTTGAAGAAACCATCAACGCATATCTGCCGCAATTCTCCGGCATCCTCGATAACTATTGGGGGCGGAATGGAATTCATTGGCACAGCGAGTATGCGGGCGCCGCTGCGCTTGTGCTGGCGCTGTTTGCGTTTGGGGGCGGGTTAATCAATCGCCATCGCGCACACGGTTGGTTCTGGATATCCACGTTGGTAGTGTCACTCGTTTGGGCGTGGGGCAGCGATACTCCGTTCTATCAACTGGTGTATGCGATCGTGCCTGGCGCCAAGTATTTTCGCGCGCCGAGTATGATGCTCTTTGTCAGTGCATTCTCCATCGCGGTGCTAGCAGCCTTCGGCACGGAGCGTGTGCTCGCTGGCAAGGCGACGGTGAGACTTGCCGTCGGGTGGGTCGTATTCGCGCTCAGCGTGGCACTCATCGCCACGGCCGGCGGCATCACAGGATTTGCGATGTCACTATTCGGCGATACGCGCGGTGATCAGATCGCAGCGAACGCGTCAAACGTAATTGTGGGCGCCTGGCGATCCGCATTGTTTGTTGCGCTCACAATCGGTGTCGCGCTCGCGACGGCGCGTCGTCAACTGAAAACGCCACTCGCCGGATGGCTACTTGCCGCAATCGTATCTCTGGACCTTTGGAGCGTCGAGCGTCACTACTGGCTCTTTTCTCAGCGTGCAGCGGTGCTCTACGCCGACGATGCTGTTGTTCGGTACTTAACCGCGCAAACGCAGCCGGCCAGAGTCATTGCGATTCCGCTCAGCGGCAATACGGCGCCTAACGATCCGTTTCTTTTGGGAGACGCGTTGATGCATTTCGGCATTCGTGGCGTGCTTGGATATCACGGCAATGAACTCGGCCGCTTTCAGGAGTTGTACGGGAAAAACGACGGTTTCCAGAATATTGCGAACCCGAATTTCTGGTCGCTCACAAACGCGCGCTTCTTCTACACCAACGCCCCCGAGTTGCCGTTCCAAGGGGCGACACTGGTCGCCGGGCCAGTCCGCAATGCCGCCGGAACCATGACGTATCTCTACCAGTTACCTGGTGATCATCCGGCCGCGTGGGTAGCACCACAAATCGTGAAACTCGACGATGCCTCCAGCAAAGCGACCATCCTGAATCCCCTGTTCGACGTGCGGCGAGTCGCCATTTTTGACAGTAGTAGTCACGTCACAGCGAGACCCGTAAGTGATCCGTTGCCGGAGGTATTGCCAGTCGGTGTGCGGGTGCGTCGCTACGATCCGGGAGCGATCGACCTCACGCTGGAGGGCATTGTCCCGCAAGGAAGCGCGCTGGTTGTCTCAGAAAACTTTTATCCCGGCTGGCACGCCGTGGTAGACGGACGGGATGTCGGCGTGGGGCGAGTGGATTTCACTCTGCTCGGAGTTGAACTTCCAGCAGGAGCAAAAACTGTTTCACTTCGTTTTCGTAGTGCACCGTACGAAACAGGGAAAACCATCACACAGCTCGCGCTTGTCCTCGTCGTGCTGCTCACCGTAGGAGGCGCGCTGCTGGATAGGCGTCGCGCGCCCACACCCGTATGAGACGATTCATTTGAGCAGAATTGCGACCCCCGCCCGCGGCTCGTTGGCGCTTGGCGAACGTGGACTGGTCATCGTTCCGACGTATAACGAAAGCGAAAATATCACGCGCATTGTGCCGCAGATCCTCAACCAGGATCCAAATCTCGATGTGCTGGTCGTCGATGACAATTCGCCGGATGGTACTGGCGCGCTCGTCGACACGATGGCCGAACGCGAGCCTCGCATTCACATCTTGCATCGCGCGGGAAAGCAGGGGCTGGGTAAAGCGTATCTCGCCGGATTTTCATGGGCGCTCGAGCGCGACTACGAGTTCATTTTCGAGATGGACGCCGACTTCTCGCACGATCCGGCGCACTTACCTGAATTCTTAGCCGCGATCAAGGACAGGGACCTCGTCTTGGGTTCACGGTATCGCGACGGCAAGGTCACCGTCGTCAACTGGCCAATGACACGGCTCATGTTGTCGTACAGCGCGAATATCTATGCCCGAGCCGTGACTGGTCTTCGTCTTGGCGACGCGACGGGCGGCTTCAAATGCTTTCGGCGTAAGGTGCTGGAAGCAATCCAATTGGACGAGGTTCGATCCAACGGCTACGCCTTTCAAATCGAGATGAGCTTTCGCGCGTGGAAGCGTGGCTTTCGCATTGGAGAAATTCCAATCGTCTTTCACGATCGCACAGAGGGAGAATCGAAAATGTCCAAGGGTATTGTTCGCGAAGCCATCTGGATGGTGTGGCGGCTGCGTTGGTGGGCGATTACGGGGCGCATTTAACCTTAACCGCGATGCGCGATCATGAGTGATTTCGTTCAGAACGCTGCCGCACTGAAAGGCGTCCCGTTCACAAAGATGACGGGATCGGGTAACGATTTTGTTTTTTTTGATTCCAGAGACGCACCCCGTGACATTCTTAGTTCACCTGAGATTATCGCTGCTATCTGTAATAGATACAACGGGATCGGCGCTGATGGTCTTGTGATACTGGAAGCTGCGATGCCAGAGGCGGATGTCAGAATTTTGTATTTCAACAGCGACGGATCGCTGGCAGATTTGTGTGGCAACGCCACCTTGTGCGCAACCGCGCTTGCTGGGACGTCTGGTCTGGCGCCTGCTTCCGGGATGCGCGTCGCCACAACCGCCGGAGTCATTGCTGGTCGCGTCACCGCTGCGCAACCAGAGATTGACCTCCCGCTCGTCGTTGATATTCGGCCCGTACTGCCCATCGCGTTATCTGCGTCAGAGACCCGAATCGGCTTTGTTCACGCGGGCATCCCGCACATTGTCGTGCTCTGCGAGGACGCCGAGTCTGTCAATCTTGCGGTGCGTGGCCGCGAATTGCGCCATCATCCAGCAGTCGGCCCAGCCGGCGCAAACGTCAACTGGGTTTCGGCGCGACCAGATGGGGCGTGGCGATACCGGACCTTCGAACGTGGCGTGGAAGGCGAGACGCTCGCGTGCGGAACGGGCGCTGTTGCGACGGCCATTATGCTCAATACGTGGCGCCTGGCCGTCCAGCCTGTCATCATCCGCACCAGTTCAGAGCGTGACTTGGTAGTGAATTTTCATGAACGCGGGAGCGTTTCGGGTGTCATGCCGATGCTTCGTGGCGAGGGGCGCATCGTTTTTCGCGGTGTGCTTGACACCCTCGCGCGTTGATGCGTTCAGCGTCAACAGCTTGACGAACTGGTCACGAGCAGTGCGTGGTGGAAACCTGGCAATTTTATGTGGACAGGTGCACAGATTCTATGAATCGTGAGGTCGCACCTATCAAAGTAGAGCACGTATCTTCGGTAAGCTATTGCCAGTTAATGACTTGACTCAATTTGTAATGTCTGAGTGATATAATGTTGGTAAAGGTTTCCCACACTTATCCACCATGTTTGGTTTACATAACATGTATTATACGCATATTACGATTTACTAAAGAGCAGTCACTGTACCCGTACTGGCGCGTCGCCGACCCTATGGTGCCAATTTCGTGCAGCAACAAAAACGGCGGCTCGATCAGACAACGATCGAACCGCCGCACGTCCAACCGCTCCGGGCCACGCTTACTTCACGGTCCCAGCAATTTCTCCGAGTCGAACTTTTGCTTCCTGCGCAAACGGCAAGCCCTCGCGCGTCGCCAAATCTTCCCAGATCTTCTTTGCCTCCTCCAGCTTCTTTCCACTCATCAAACTCCGAGCTTCCGACGCGCGAAACTGGCCCTTGTCCAGTTCGAACTTCGCCATTCCCGATGCCTTTTCGAAATGCTCCGCCGCCTTGATGTATTCACCCTTGGCGTCATACCCAGCGCCAATCAATCCCTGCAACGATGCTGAAAAGTCCGCACCGGCGGAACCACTCGCCGACTCTAGCACCTTGATGCCCGCATCGTACTGCTTCTGATCGAAGAGCACCTGCGCCAACAGCATTGCCGCCTGCTGACCTGATGCAGTACTCGCGTAACGCGTGACGACTTTTTCGAGCGCCGCCTGCGCCTCTGGCAGCTTCCCTTCACTTAATGGCGCCTGAGCCTGGTAGAGCGCAGCCGACGCTTTCTCCCGCGCGTTCATATTCGTCGTCCGATACAGAAAAATCGCGCCCGCCGTCACAATCACCGCACCTAAACCATAAGAAATCGGCTTTAAATTCGCCTGGAACCACGACGAAACATTCTCGATCGGATCGTCAGAATGTGCGACCAAAGAAGACGAGCTCCGTGTTGCCTGCGCCATACAGAAAGCCTGCGAAAATGGTGGACGGGTGCGCACAAACAAACGTGTGCGCGCACGGTTTCCAGACAGCATTGAAAGATAGCGAGGAGTGCCCCCGAGAGGAATCGAACCTCCGGCCACTCATTTAGGAAACGAGTGCTCTATCCAACTGAGCTACGGGGGCGTCGTGCAAACCTACCCAATCTGACCTGCCCGAAGCCAGATGGCCGAGCGGCAATCACCAACTCAATATTGCACGATCGACTCTATCCGCCCAGCCACATGCAGTCGCTCCCGACCGCCAAGGAAACCGAGTTCGATCAACATCGACGCGCCAACGACGGTACCGCCCAAGGTCGCAATCAAGCGACAACACGCCGCCGCCGTACCACCCGTCGCCAATACGTCGTCTACGATCAGCACGCGCGCCTTCTCACCCAACGCGTCAGCGCCTAGCGCGTCAGCGCCTAGCGCGTCAGCGCCTAGCGCGTCAGCGTGGATGGCCAACGTATCATTGCCGTATTCGAGCTCGAAGGCCGCCTGCACCGTCGCGCGCGGCAACTTGCCCGGCTTACGTGCTGGCACAAACGCCGCCCGCAGGGCAAGCGCAATTGGTACGCCAAACAAAAATCCGCGACTCTCGGCCGCGAGAACATGCGAGATGTCGTCATGCGCGAACGCACTCGCCATCGCCGCGACGACGTCCGTCAACAGCGCCCAATCTGCAAGCACCGGCGTAATATCCTTGAACATCACGCCGTCAGCGGGGAAATTCGGTACATCGACAATGCGCGCGCGAATGCGGTGTTCCAGTGTTTCGATCATGTACCGAAACTAGCCCAACGAGTTGCCTGGGGACGAATTCCGCTAGCGCCGAATGCCGAGCACGGCCACCAGGGCCGCAGCGAGTGCGGCAGCGTCTCCTAGCTCTGCCGAGAACTGCGGCAGATGCACAGTGCCAGCGCGAACTCTCGCAGCGAGGCCCTCAAGCGCCAATGCCGCGGTTTCTGGGTTGTTGGCGATGTCGAAATCACGACGAGCCGTCGTCGCCCATTCGCCGACCGGAGGTGTCCTCGACGTGGAATGCGTCACCGGCATGATGTCCATCAACTCGTCGTCGCTCCACATCGGCAATGATGGAGCCGACACCGCATGCCTGTCCGCGTGCGATTCCGAAGTGTCAGCGCGCTCAAACGCCCGCAGTTCTGCGGCGAGTTCGCTCAGTCGCTGGCCCGCCTCGAGCAGCGGCCAATCATCGCGCACCGTCTCAACGGCGGATAATGCGGTATCACTCGATGCGACGATGACTTCGACATCCTCGCGTGCGTGCGCAGCGGGATCAACCGCCTCAACCGCCTCAACCGCCTCAACCGCGGCCGCAATTTTGGCCGCGCCGTCATCGAGATACGTCGTGATCCACGGCATCGCAATTGGCGACAACGCGTCTGCCATCGGTGACGCCTCGTGGAACGACGCCTCGACATTGCCAATCTCCACGTCAGGTGTCGTCTCGCGTGCGCCCGTCACACCAACGCTATACGGTCCCAATTGATCGAGGAGCGCAAATCGCCTCACACGCTGTGCGTCGTCCGCCAACGCGTCAGTCAACGAGACGGGGCCGGCATACGGCGACGTGTGCGATGATGCCGAGGGCGCGCGATCCAGGAACACGGTAGCAGGCTGCAGCGAGGGACTCATATGGGGTTCATGCTGGCGATGACACCGAATCGTACAACACCGCGTGCGATTAAAATAACCACACTCCGACGCTAGGCCGGCCAGCCACCGGCCCCAATCAACGGGACGAATCGGACAGGTACGATGTCACGCCGCTCCATGCGATCACCGCGTTTTATCAACAATGTCAGCATCTGTTCGTCCTTGCTGCCAAGCGGAATTAACAATCGCCCGCCTTCCGCGAGCTGCGCCACATACGCGGGCGGCACATCTGGTGCGCCCGCACTCACAACGATTGCGTGATACGGCGCATACTCGCGCCATCCAAGTGTACCGTCACCAAGCAGGACTGAAACGTTTCGCACATTCGCCTTTGCCAGCAGCAGGCGAGCCTGGTCAAGGAGCGGCGCATGGCGTTCAACTGAAAACACCTGCTCTGCGAGCGCGCCAAGCAGTGCCGTTTGATACGCCGAACCCGTGCCGATCTCCAGCACGCGCTCACGCCCGGTCAGCATGAGTTGCTCAAGCGCGCGCGCATGGACATACGGTTGTGAAATGGTCTGCCCTTGACCGATCGGCAGCGCTGAATCTTCGTACGCGCGGTGTCGCACCGTTGAAGGCACGAATAAATGCCGGGGCACCAGATCGATGGCGCGAAGCACCGCCAGATCCTTGATGCCCTTCTCTTGCAACGCCTCAACCAGACGACGTCGCGCTCCGCGAAATTCCGGCTCTACGGAGCTTGCCACCAATCCGTCTGCGTATCGAGGACGTCGCGATGTGTGAGGTCGAGATGCAACGGCGTCACCGAGACGTAGCCATCGTGAACGGCTCGAAAGTCTGAATCTTCCGGACCACTCCACTCGACCGAGCCACCACCAATCCACACAATATCCCTGCCCCACGGATCTTTCATGCGGGCAATCGAATCGCTGAACACGCGACGACCAAGACGTGTCAATCGTACGCCCTTTACTTCATCCGCAATAATAGGCGGGAGATTCACATTCATCACCGTGTGCTTCGGAAACGCCGGCAACGACATCAGATGCAACAGCAGCTTCCGTAACATGTCCACTTGTGTTTCAAGACGCGCATCCGCGCCAAGCACGCGTCCAGCGAACGAAACCGCAATGGACGGAATGCCGAGCGCGAGCCCTTCCATCGCCGCAGCAACCGTGCCGGAATACAGCACGTCCTCACCCATGTTCGGACCATGGTTGATACCGCTAATGACAAAATCCGGACGCACATCCAAGAGCGCTTCGCACGCCAACATCACGCAATCAGTCGGTGTACCATCCACCTGCCAACGCCGCTCACTCAGACGCACGGGCCGCAAGGGATGATGAAGCGTGAGCGAATGACTCGTGGCGCTCTGTTCGCGATCCGGCGCTACGACGTACAGCTCGCCAAGCGGCGCGCACGCCTCTTCGAGAATCGACAGACCCTTCGCTAAAATCCCATCGTCGTTGCTAAGCAGTATGCGCATATTGGAAAGGAAGTCAAAACTCTGCTACGGCGTTATCGACGCATCTTGCGCGATAGAACCGAGCAATGTGGACAGCTCCGTCAAATCACGTTCGAGCGATTCAATCGTTTGTAACTCTAGCGCCGCGCGAGCTGCCGTGCGAAGCGTACCAGACTTGCGATGCTCGTCCAATTTTTGTCGTGCGCCATCAATGGTGTACTTCTCCGTGTACAACAATTGCTTGACGAGCAGAATGACATCAACTTCCCGCCTCGCGTAGACGCGATTGCCACTGCGATTTTTTGCGGGATTGAGCAGCTTGAACTGACTCTCCCAGTACCGCAACACATGCGGTTTCAGATCAGTGAGCGCGCAAACGTCGCCGATTGAATAGAACTCCTGCACTGGCTCGCCGCGCAACACGTCGACGCGCCCTCAGTCCCGTTCAGCGCGAAGTTCGCGCGCCATAAGTTCGGCAATCGCCTCGCGCGGCGCTTGGCCGGCAAACAAGATGCGATGTACGGCATCGATGATTGGCATCTCGACGACGGTACGATCGGCCAGCGCTTTCGCACTTTGCGCATTCAGCACACCTTCGGCGACACTATCCTTGCCCGCGAGTGCTTGCTCGAGCGATTGCCCTTGCCCAATCGCCACACCTAACGCCCGATTGCGCGACAGTGCACCGGTACACGTCAACACGAGATCGCCGAGACCAGCCAGGCCGGCGAACGTCTCAGCGCGTGCACCGAGTGCAACACCAAGTCGCGTCATTTCAGCAAGCCCTCGCGTCATCAGTGCGGCGCGCGGATTAAATCCCATGCCTAGTCCGTCGAGGATACCGGTCGCGACGGCCATCACGTTTTTTATCGCGCCACCAAGCTCGACACCAATGACGTCATCGCTCGTGTACACTCGAAAATTCTGGGCACTCATCAATCGTTGCACAAACCGCGCGCCCTCGTGAACGGCGCATGCGGCGACAATGGCCGTCGGCTGTCCCGCCGCGACTTCTACCGCGAAACTCGGACCACTGACCGCGACGACCGCGTGACCGTTCGCTTCCTGCAGAACCACGTCAGTCATTAACGATAACGACTCGAGTTCTATGCCTTTCGTCGCGACCGCAATCACCGCGTTTGCCCGTATCGCGCCGCGCGCCGCGGCTACGACTCCACGCAAGACGTGCGACGGCGCCGCGTAGACTACAAGCTGCGCATCGCGTAGTGCATCAGGCATGTCGCTCGTTGCTCGGAGCGCTGTCGCCAGTATCGCCCCAGCAAGAAACCTTGGATTCTCGTGGCGCGCATTTACCGCCTCAACCACGTCCGCCTCGCGTGCCCAAAGCGCGACAGCGTGACCGTTTCGCGCCAGCCGGTCGGCGATTGCGGTGCCCCAGGCGCCGCCACCGATGACGGCGCATTGCGCCGGTGCCACATTCATGCGCGCGCGTCCGGCGTGCGCCCAATGCGCCGTTCTTCACCACGACGCAATCGACCGATATTCTCTCGATGCGTCCAGAACACAAACGCTGATACCGACAGACTAACGAGGACCAGCGGCGTGAATCGTCCTTCCTGGAGCAGTAACACGAGTGGCAGCACTACCGCGCCAATCAGCGAGCCGAGTGACACGTAGCGCGACGCTGCGACAACGAGAATAAACGCAATCAGCGCGCATGCGGCAGCCACGGGCGCGAGCGCGAGGAACACACCACTCGCCGTCGCCACGCCTTTTCCACCACCCTTCCCCAGCAAAAAAATCGGTCGCACATGACCGAGGATAGCCGCTATTCCAAATGCCACACCCCACGGCCATGCAGCACTCACATTGGCAAATGTGGGCAGCAGTAGAACGGGAACAACGCCTTTCAGCATGTCCGCCACATAGACAAAAAGTCCCCACGGCCAGCCAAGTGTTCGCAACACGTTCGTCGCGCCAAGATTACCGGAGCCCACCGTGCGCAAGTCAATCCCGTTTGCGCGACCGACGAGGAAGGCGATCGGTATGGAGCCGATGAGATAGGCAGCAATCAGCGCGACGAGCACGATCATGTCGGCGCGCTCTTGCGCCGCATCAACAACCGAAGCGGCGAACCAAGAAAGCCCCACTTATCACGAAATCCATTGTGCAAATAGCGAATGTAATTCTCGGGGATAAGCTCTGGATGGTTGCCGAAGATCGCGAATGTTGGCGGCTCAATTTCAACCTGCGTTGCATAATTGAGCTTGACCTCACGGCCAGCCGCTTGCGGCGGCTGCAAGCGCGCCAGCAACTCTCCGAGCGCATCGTTCACGTGCGATGTCGAAATACGACGCGTGCGTTGTCCCTGCACGGCGAGCGCGATGTCTAACACCTTCGTCACGCGCATGCCGGTTTTCGCCGACGTGAACAGAAACGGCACGTTGGCCAGATACGGCGCTTTTTCGATGACTTCCTTTTTCATTTTATCGGAGCTCTTACCATCTTTCTCATCGTAAATGTCCCATTTGTTCATGACAAGCACGAGCCCGCGACCGGCGTCCCACACCAAGGTAGCGATCTTGAGATCCTGATTCTGCAGTCCCTCGGTCGCGTCAATCATGAGCAGACAAACGTCGGCCGAATCGATGGCGCGACGTGTACGCAACGAGGCGTAGAACTCCACGCCATCATCAATCTTTGACTGCCGTCGAAGACCTGCCGTGTCAACGAAAATCAAATCCTGATCTTTGTACCGCATTGGCGCATCGATCGAATCCCGCGTCGTGCCCGCTTCATCGTTCACGACCAATCGCTCTTCGCCAAGCAGACGATTGACGAACGACGATTTCCCGACATTCGGGCGGCCGATCACCGCGATGCGTACGGCATCGTCCTCCTGCTCTGGCGCTTCGGGAATACGCTCGACGATGGCATCAAGCACATCGCCGGAGCCCTTTCCATTCTGCGCAGAGAGAGGAAAAACATCGCCCGCGCCCAATCGATAAAACTCGAAATAATCCGAACTACTCGGATCGTCGACTTTGTTCGCGATGATCATCCACGGCTTCTTCGCGTGCCGCAGCAAGTCGACCAATCGTGCATCGCTCGGATGCACACCAACTTTCGCATCGACGACCAACAACAACATGTCGGCCTCTTCGATCGCCTGCATGACTTGCTTGCGGATTTCGTTGTCCATCGGCTCATTCGAGTCTTCGATGAGACCACCGGTATCGACGAGCCAAAAATGGCGACCGGCCCATTCTGCTTGACTGAAGTGACGATCGCGTGTGGTGCCCGCCTCTTCGCTGACGATGGCGGACGCATCACCGATGATGCGATTGAACAGTTGCGACTTGCCCACGTTGGGGCGGCCGACGATTGCTACGACTGGGAGATTCATGCGGCAGGGCTGAACGCCGCGTCACCTTCCGGGACCAGCGCGTCTATGAAGTCATACGAGGGGTAAACGGGCATGGGCAGCGTTTCACGCAGCGCCACGAACGACTCCTCATCGAGAAACAATCCGTCATCGTTGATGCACTCGGCTGGAATCAGCGCGAGGTCGAGGTCATGGCGATCGGCAAGTGCGCGTCGAATATCCGCGCCGACGAGCAGGCCGGCCGTTGTGGTCGTCGGTCCAAACAGCGAGTTCTCCATCGGGATGAGCACGAACTCCGCACCAGTCGTTTCTTGCAATTGTGCCAGCAACTCCGGCATCAGGGCGGCCATCGAAACGCCTGTCACGATGCCAATGCGACGCCGATCAAGTCGCGGCAATTGCGACAGGCCAGCAAGCACGCGCATACGCAGCG
>JAYTTR010000562.1:0-3580 GCA_043744935.1 Gemmatimonadaceae bacterium | reverse complement strand
GTGCCAACCATCAACATCCTTGGCGTCGATGTTCCACGGATCACGGTGCATCTCACTCCCGGGAAAATTATTACCGTCATTGCGGAAGTCATCGCCATGAACCATCTCTTGCGCTACTATCGGGGGTACGATTCTGCGACGGCATTCAACGAGCGGTTGATCGGACAAATGCGCCGCAACGCTGATGTACAGCGGTACCTGCAAGAGGACGAAGAGTAGTGAACAACGAGCATGCGCCTTCAGCGGTGCGAGCCGTGGTCGCGGGACACGGAAGCTTTGCTACCGGCATCATCTCGGCCGTCGAGCAAATCACCGGTCGCGGAAATGTCTATCTTCCGATCTCCAACTCCGGCCTCTGCCTCGACGATATTCAAGATGCGATTGCACACGCGCTTGATGAATCAGGTGCGCGTGTGATTTTCACCGACCTTCCGGCGGGAAGTTGCACAATGGCCGTTCGTCGACTGGTGCGCGCGCGCCCAGGCGTCATGTTGGCCACCGGTATTAACCTTTCGCTGCTTCTTGATTTCGCCATGCAGGACGACACCGATCCAGTCGCCGCGTTACATAGCGCGATGGAACGCGGACGCGCCTCAATGGTGGTGCATGGGTAACGGATGACGGTTGCGCTGTATCGCATTGATGATCGTCTCATTCATGGACAGGTCGTCGTTGGATGGGGCCAACCGTTGCAGCTGCGATTTATTGTGCTCGTTGACGATGAAGTCGCGGCCAGCGATTGGGAGCAGGAGTTGTATCGCATGGGCGTCCCACCCCACATGTCGGTCCACTTTCAGTCGGTGTCAGACGCCGCGCGCGCACTCGTCACCTATCAAGCCGATGCGCGACCGGGCATCGTGCTCACGGGCGATATCGAGACGATGACGCGACTCGTCGTCACGGCGCAGGGAAGCATTGCCGCCGTCAACATCGGCGGTGTACATCACTCGCCCGGCCGGACCGCACGACTTCGTTACGTGTTTCTCACAGCGGCCGAAGAAGATGGCTTACGCAACATTGCAAAACTTGGCGTGGCGGTGAGCGCGCAGGATGTACCAAGCGCGCGTCCCGTCCCGCTCGATGAGCTGCTCACCGCGTCGCTCGACACATGATGCCCGATGCTGCCCTCGCGGCCAAACTATTGCCATTGGCATTACTGGCCGGGGTCATGGGACTTGATGTGGTGAGTTTTCCGCAAGCAATGCTCTCACGACCGATCGTCGCATCGTCGATCGCCGGCGCGTTCTTCGGTGCGCCTGTTGCCGGGCTCGTGTGCGGTGCCGTGCTCGAATGTTTAGCGCTGGAGTCGTTACCCGTTGGCGCCTCTCGCTATCCCGAATGGGGCAGCGCGTCAGTCGTTGCTGGTGCCACCGCTGCGCAGGGGGCAACCGCAACCACGTTTCCGCAACCGTCAACATTCGTTCTGGCCGTCGCCGTCGGCATTATCACCGCGTGGGTTGGCGGATGGACGATGGTGCGGCACCGGCATCTCATATCATCATTCGCGCATCCGCGACTCGATCAATTGGCCGCCGGAAATCGTCGCACCGTTGTTGGACTCCAAGTGTTTGGCATGACAGTTGATCTCGTGCGAGGCGCGCTCCTCGGCGTCATTGCGTTTGTGCCGACGTACTTCATTGGCCCGTGGGCCGATGCGCACTGGAGCGTGAGTGACGGTCCAACACGCGCGGTCGTGGTGACGTGTGGCGCAGCGGTCGCTGCAACGGCGGTCTGGAAAGATTTTCACGCGATTAGCGGAACGCGTCGACTCTTCTTGTTGTCGCTCGCGGTCGGTACGGCGCTGGTCGTGCTCGGTGTCTGACGTGACTGATGGGATTGGTGGGACGCCTTCGACGGCAACGGCAGTTCCGCCGGTTCCGTCGCTCGACGCCGCAACGCACCTGGCCATGTTCGCGCGGTGCTTCGCCATTCAGGGATCGTGGAACTACGAACAGATGCTGGGTAACGGCGTTGGCTTTTGTGTCGAGCCGGCCCTACGGCAATTGCCCGGTGGTCTCGACGGGCCCGCGTATCGACAAGCGCTTGCTCGGCAATGCGCGTATTTCAACGCGCATCCATATCTTGCGGGATTGGCCGTCGGTGCATTTGCCCGTGTCGAGATTGATCAAGTGGCGCCCATTCGCATCGAGCGTTTTCGCACGGCGCTCTGTGGACCGTTAGGCGCGGTCGGTGATCGACTCGTCTGGGCCTCATGGTTGCCCGCGTGCTCCCTCGTCGCGCTCCTGCTCTTCGGTGCCGGAATGTCAACCGCTGGAGTGGTGATAGGCTTCCTTCTGCTGTACAATGCGGGTCACCTCGTGTTACGCGAGTGGGCGCTGCGAGCAGGGTGGAGACACGGACTACGCGTCGCCACGGCGCTCGGACATCCGGTATTGCAGCATGGTCCTCGCTACATTGGAAGGGCGGCGGCCGTTGTCGGTGGACTGGCGCTCCCACTCGCGGCGCATCGAGCGATCGGCGGCGGCGCGCCGCTATCCGTAACGTCCATTGCCGTCACAGTGATAACGCCGCTGCTGGCGTGGCTCCTCGTCCGCACGCATGGACGCGTCGAAGGGTGGCGCGTGGTCTTGCTCCTCTTGGCTGCCTTTGCCCTCTACTCGGTGGTCCGTTGATGTCTGAGCGATCCGTCCAAATCGTCAATAAGCATGGCTTGCACGCACGTCCTGCCGCGGAAATGGTGAAGGCAGCGTCACGATATAAAAGCGATGTCACGATTTCGCGCGACGATCTCGAAGTGAATGGAAAAAGCATCATGGGCGTCATGATGCTGGCGGCTGAGTACGGAGCCACCATTACGCTGCGCGCCACTGGGCCAGATGCGGATGACGCGCTCGATGCGCTCGCCGCGCTGGTAGCAAATCGGTTCGGAGAGTCGTAATGCGCGTGATTCACTAGTGCTGTCCGTTCTCCGCGGCATTCCGGCGTCACCCGGTATTGTCGTTGGACCAGTGCATCTCCTCAAGTGGGAGGTGCCGGAGGTTCGACAGCGTCTCATTGCAGATGACGAGATTGATTCGGAAATCGAACGACTGCACTTCGCGTTCGAACGGTCACGGGATCGATTGCGTCATCTGCGTTTGCGCGCTGAAGCGCAAGCAGGCGCCAAAGAGGCGGCCATTTTCGATGTGCAGGTCACGATCCTCGACGACGCCGAACTGACCCGCAGCGTAGAAGCACTCATTCGACAAAACCTGAGCGCCGAAAAAGCGTTCGATCTCATCTTGCTCGAATGGCGACAACATTTCGCGCGACATAGTGCGCCGATGCTGCGCGAGAAAGTCGGTGATCTGACGGACGTGCATATTCGCGTGTTGTCCGCGCTGATGGATCTTCCCGACCACGATCCAGTAGACGTACCACGTGGGATGAACGCGATTCTTGTTACGCACGATCTGACCCCATCACTCACGCTGCAGTTGGATCGCGATTGCATTGCGGCGATTGCCACCGATGCGGGAACTGCGACCGCGCACGTCGCAATCCTCGCGCGATCGCTCGGCTTGCCAGCGGTGGTGGGATTGCGAAATGCGGTGCACTATCTCAAGGGCGGAGAGATTGC
>JAYTTR010000561.1:0-3608 GCA_043744935.1 Gemmatimonadaceae bacterium | reverse complement strand
TACAGATACGTACCTGAGGCAGCTTCCCGCCCAGTGCTCTGAACGTTGCCATTCCAGTAAGCGACATACTCGCCACACGGGAGTAACACGTTGTCGAGCTTGTCTCCACCTGACACTGCGCCGCCGCCGCCTTCTACCACCGGTATTGCCACGAGCTGCGAAATAATGTTGTAAATCTTGAGGCTAACGCGGTGTAATTTGCTGGCATCCGTGCAGGACGGTGAATCGCCTACGCTAAATGGGATGAAAGTCTGAGGATTGAACGGATTCGGATAGTTCTGTCCGAGCGACCCTCCTGAGGTGCGGACCCGAATATCCTGGGCCGCAGCGGCTCCTGGCATGACCGCGCTGAGAGCGAGCACTAGACCAAGTGCTGCCCACATACGTTTCATGGTACTTCTCCGACTGACGAATCAGGTGGTTAGTCGAAGTCTCCGGTTGAGGGGAATGGTTGACGTACCCATGCAAAATAGGACGCCCCATACGGGGAGTCAAGCAACATTCCCATCGCTTCATCTGCCACATACCCCGTGTAAATGCGCTTGATCCCGTCAGATGGCCTGCGGCGGAACTCGCTGCGGTCATGCTAGAACTCGCTCCAGCGTCCCTGTTCCCAGACCTGATACGCCCGCAGCTCCCGGCCTTCGGTGAGGTGATGCTGCAGGAACTCCCGGAGCAGCCGTTGGTGCGCCCGGGCATCGAGCGGGCTGATCGCTCCCGCGCCGCCCTCCAGCCACGCCAGAACCGTAAGACGGGCGGCAGAAGGCAGGCGCCTTCCTCCCGGAGCGTGGCGCTCACAGAGCACACAGAGCGTGCCGCCGGCCACATGGCAAAACGTCGCATCCAACGTCTCCGCGATTTCTGCCTGGCACTCGGCACAGTGATCAAGGACCGGAGTGAAGCCCACGTCGCTGACCAGTCGCCATAGGGCACCCAGCGCCGCTGCCACGGTTTCGGCAGGCGCCGCCAGCGCGATCGCATCCAACCCGTCGAGGATGCCCGCGTAAATGCGTGGTGCTGATTCGTCGTGCACCACGCGCATGACACATTCCGTGAGCGCGTTCGCGGCGGTGAAGCGACTTAACTCCGCCGCGAGTTGCGGGCGCGCGCGCGTGACATCAAACGAAACGAGCGTATGCAGTTCGCGGCCAGGTTTTGTTTGAAGCTGCGCCTGCCCTTCCGCAAACAGATCGATCGCGCTCCCAAATTTCTTGCGCGACGACCGAATGCCGCGCGCAAGAACAGACTGCACTCCGGCCTCGCGTGTCGCGATGCGCAAAATACGCGAAGATTCGAGGTAGTCGATTGCGTGCAACACAATCGCATCGGTGACAAGCAGGGGCATGACGGAGCATAAGCTACCGGCGCACGGTTAGCGGAGTGCGATATCCACACCGCCCTGGCCAGCGAGCACGCGACGAATCTCTGTACCGCTCGGATTGAAGACGACCAGCGATGTCACGGATCCGGTCCCGTTGACAATACAGTGCAGGCGTCCGAGCGCATCTGCTACGCCACTGCCACATGGCACATCAGCGCCAGCGGCGCCAGTCAGCGTGAGCCACGAGGATGTTGTCGCGCCTACAAAACTCAAATCGTCGGCGCGCAACTTCACGATGCGGCTCTTGAAGGTCGTCAAGTTTTCATAAAGCGACACGTACAGAAAACCATCCAGTCCAAGTTTGGCACCCGCCCCGTACGTGGTGGCTGGCATGTTTTTCTGCGACAACACGAGGCGATTTTTCAAGTCAACCTTTGTCACGACGCCCGACGAGATAAGCGTGTACGGAAAACTCGCGAAGCTCGCGTCGCCGCCAGCGGAGATATACGCCACATCGCCCAGTACGATGGCGCTTGCACCCGATCCGCGCATGGTTGGCAAGGTGATCGTGTCTCGCGTGGTACCGGTGGTGGGAATGCGAATGAGCCGCACATCACCTTGCACTTTATAGTCGACTTTACAATTCGCGTTGGCGTCAACCACCCACGTGGCGTTGTCGTATTGAAACACGTCGGTTGGACATGTTCCCGCGTTCGCGATGCGCGTGATGGACGGCGTGCCCGCTGCACTGACTGCGACGAGCGCGATCGCATTCGAATCACGGAGTGCAACACCAATGAGCGCTTGACCGCCCGCGCCTTTCAGTAAACGTGCGCGCGACGGGTTGCTCTTCGTGGGCATCTGCACTTTTTTCACGATCGACGACTTGACGTCAACGATATAGAGCACGTCGCCAGCGGCCCGGCTCGAAACGGCGAGTGCCGTGTCGCTCTGCAAAGAAAAACCGCCGGCATCAAACTCGGTCGTGGCGCCAAGCACAATTTTCGTGGTGACCGTGCCAGTGTCGCCAACCGAGGTGAGTCCCGGCTGAATAAAGCCATCGAGTACCAGGATGGCTGTCGGTGGTTTTGGAGTGGCTGCAGTTGCGCTGTCCCCACCGCACGCGGTGACGAAGACGGCGAGGGCTGCGGCGGTGATGGTGAGCGCAACGTGAACGCGGTGGCGATGCGATGAAAGTACGGGAATCATGGTGTGGGGAGCTGTCGCAATGTGGTGGAAAATGCCCAACCGCGGCCGGGCGAGGGAAACCCGCGCACTGACTGCCAGTGTGCGTCGGTGGCATTGTCGAGCGAGAGCGCAACGAGGATTTCGCTGCGTCGCACACGCATTCGTCGAGCAACGGCAAGATCAAGCAAGGTGACCATTGGCAATTCAAATGCTGCGTCTCGTGGACCCGCCGTAAATGGACGACGCCCCATGCCGCGAACGAGCGCACTGCCGGTGAATGCCGCCGCATGCACCAGCAATTGTCCGCCGCCTGCAACCCGCGGTACATACGGCGCAGGAATGTGCAGCGGGCCGGTGGTGAGGGCGGCATCGTAGGCGGTGATCCACGCGGAATACTCGCCCCACGCCGGATGCAGGCGCACACGGCCTTCCACCCCGCGCAGTCGCTCTATCCCAACGTTAGCCGGACTCCAACCAAAGTTGCCGGGAAACCAGATAATGGCATCACGCGTGTCGCGCGCGACGACATTGGATTGCAGTTCGAGCGCGCCGAGTATCGTCGGGAGATCAACGCGCGCCCCAACTTCGGCGTCGAGCCTGACATTCTCCGGCCGCAATGTGCGCACAAACAGGCGCTGCGGTGAGGAAAAGTAGAGATCGTAGAGTGTTGGGACACGCAGCGCCTGTGCGACACGCGCGTTGATGGTGACACGCGAGGCACTCGGGCGCGCTCCGAGTATCACCCGATCTCCACCGACAGAAAACGACGGACGCGCGCCGTACGCGCCGATCGCGTCAATGCGCGCCCCGATGTCGAGTGAAAGATTCTTGTCGTGGTGCGCGTAGTCAGCAACCGCAAAGGCGCGGCCACGCGACTGCAGAATACCACCCGTAGCATTCACGCCATCAGCGCCAGCGCCCGCGCGCCACGCAACATTGTAACTGGTTCCACGTATTTCCAGATCACCCGCCGTTGCTTTGGCCGCAGCGTTGAGCGCAGGTCGCGTTGGATCGTTATACGAAAGCGAGAGTGCACGCAGTCCAACAAGAAGCTGAACGTCACCGATCGCTTGCTGCATTCTCAACAACACGCGTCGTG
>JAYTTR010000560.1:0-14264 GCA_043744935.1 Gemmatimonadaceae bacterium | reverse complement strand
ACCCGCGCAAACACAGAGCTAAGTTAGAGATTGCAATGTGCGAACCGCAAGCCAGATCGACACTTGGCACGTGTCGTCGCTTTTTGAGCGAAGCCCTGCCGTTGATGGTGTCGATGTGCGTCCTCTTTGGGCTCGCAGCGAGACCTCTTGTTGCGCAAATCCGCGGCGGCGGTGGGTCGTCACGTGGCGGCGGATGGTGGCTCTCCGGCGGCGCGGGTTCGGTGGGCATTACGGATATCAATGACGGCGCGACGCAAAGCCATTGGAGTTTCAGTTCCGACCCAATGTTTCAGTATCGGGCCACGCTTGAGAAAGCGAGCGACGAAGCAACGAGCCTTGGCCTTGCGGTGTCGTACGGCACAGTCGATCTGAGCATCGTGCCGTTCATTACAACAGCCACAGCGACACCACGCACGCCAACAACGCCGTTACCTGCTGCGTGTGCGTTATCGTGCGCAGCGCAGAGCGAATTATGGTCGTTGATGGGTCAGTTTCGTTCGGGTGGCGGCGCTGGTTTTCATACACTATTCGAAGCTAGCGCCGGTGTGACGAGCTTGCGCAACATGCACGTGCGCAATGCGACGTCTGTTGCCATTGGCAAGCCCACTGGTACGGTAGATCTCACGGGCACGATTGGCGCGGGCTTCGGCTATCCATTGTCGCGACATTTGGTGCTTGCCTTAGTGCAAGATTTTGGTCTCGGCTTGCACGCCAAGACCAACTTGCCCGATGGTGTTGGACGCAGCTTCAAAATTCGGACGACGCGCGCCAGTGTGCGTATCGGTTTCGGTAGCTAGTCGGCGTCTCCCCTCCTTCCTGCACCGCGCATGCATCGTTCAATGTCACGCTCCGCGACACGTTCTTCCAACGGTCGCGCACTTCGATCAACGACCCTCGGCGTGATGTTGCTCGCGTGCCTCGTGGCGTGTTCGCGAAGTACTGGCACTAGCGCGAATAGCGCGGCGAGTCGTAGCGCGGTGAGCCCTGGCGTTGGTGATCCGGCTATCCCGTCGCGTGTTGCCGCGACCTTTCCGGCGGGTTGGCACTTACCAGCAGGAGCGAAGGCGACGTTTGCTCCGCAGGCGATGGCGGTGAGCAATAGTCCTGAGGCGAGTGCGGCAGCCGCTGAAATCATGCGCGCTGGGGGCAATGCGGTCGACGCAGCGGTGGCACTTGGTTTTGCGCTTGCCGTTGCATGGCCTGAGGCGGGAAACATCGGCGGTGGCGGCTACATGGTGATTCGCATGGCGGATGGTCGCAGTGTGGCCGTGGACTATCGCGAAATCGCGCCGCTTGCGGCGACACGCAACATGTATCTCGATGCGCAAGGCAATCTCACTGACAAGAGTGTTGATGGACATTTGTCGTCGGGTGTGCCGGGCGCGGTGGCTGGGTTGTCGGCCGCGCTGGCCAAATACGGTACGATGTCGCTCGCGCAGGTAATTCAGCCAGCCATTCGTTTGGCGCGTGATGGGTTTGTGATCGACAGTGCGCTG
This sequence comes from Gemmatimonadaceae bacterium, assembly GCA_043744935.1. Taxonomy (GTDB): domain Bacteria; phylum Gemmatimonadota; class Gemmatimonadetes; order Gemmatimonadales; family Gemmatimonadaceae; genus Gemmatimonas. The sequence continues at coordinate 12,768 of JAYTTR010000560.1, read as the reverse complement.
GCGGGGTCGATGTCACGCGCGCGAGCACGGGTGCTCAGGTTCAGTCCGACGGCGGCGTATTTTCCGAATGGCGTAGCGCTTAAAACGGGCGAGCGTCTCGTGCAGAAAGATCTGGCGCGTACACTGCAGGCCATCGCCGAACGCGGCGCGAGTGCGTTTTACGAAGGATGGATTGCCGATTCGTTGGTGGCCGAACAAAAGCGCGGCGGTGGCATCATCACGCGCGATGATCTAAAACGATATGTGCCCGCGTTACGGACGCCGATCAATACGACTTATCGCGGTTTTGCATTGGTGTCGATGCCTCCGTCATCATCTGGTGGTGTGACGAACGCTGAGGCGATGAATATTCTCGAGCAATATCCGGCGCTTCCGGCGTATGGTACGTCGAAGTGGTTTCATCTCATTGGAAGTGCGTACCAGCGCGCGTTTGTTGATCGCAACGAGAAGCTCGGCGATCCGGATTTTGTGAAGGTGCCGCTGGCACAACTGACGAGCAAATCCTACGCAAAATTACTGCGCAACACGATTGAAGATGCACGTGCAACACCAACCAAGCAGCTCGAACCGAAGATGGCACAGGCAGCGCGCGAACCTACGCACACCACGCACTATTCGGTCGTCGACAAAACCGGAAACGCCGTGGCCACAACGACGACGCTCAACAATTCGTGGGGGTCGGGCGTGTGGGTGCGTGGCGCGGGTTTCATGCTCAACGATGAGATGGATGATTTTGCCGCGCAGCCTGGTAAACCAAACATGTATGGTTTGGTGCAGGGCGAACAGAATGCCATTCAACCAGGGAAGCGCATGTTGAGTGCGATGTCGCCAACAATTGTGCTTGATCGGAACGGTCGCGTGCTGTTGGTCGTCGGAGCGGCGGGCGGGCCGACTATTATCACAGGGACAAGCCAGGTGATACTCAATGTGATCGAGAACCGCATGTCCCTGGCCGATGCGATGCGCGCACCGCGCGTGCACCATCAGGCGTTACCGGATTCGCTGACATTTGAGACCGGCGGACTCACGGCATCCGTGATCGCCGAATTAAAAGGCATGGGGTACGGCTTGAAGGAACAACGCGCGCTCGTAAACGTGAACGCGATCATGCGCGTGCATGGTGGGTGGGAAGGCGTACCCGAACCGCGCCGGAGTGGCGGCGCGGTTGGATACTAATTTCTGGAACTCCTGAATTAGTCTTTAGTTCTTGGGCGCCGGTCGTACGGTTGCTGGTGCATCCAATCGCACCGTAACCACCGCGCCGCTTTGCAAACACGTGTCGTAGTCCGCCGTCTTTGCGGCGGCAATTGTTCCGGCGGCCGCACCGGCAGCGGCACCAATGACGGTTCCCTTTGTGTCTTTGCCGATGATTTGTCCGATAATGCCGCCGATGATGGCGCCACCCGCAACCTTTTTCGCGTCCGTCGTCTTGGACGCGCTGCGCACTTTTTCAGTGGCAGCGGTTTGTACGGTCGCGTCCACCGGATACGTGCGCCCGGCGAAGGTGATCGAGACGAGTTTCACGGAGAGGTAAGTGTTGTCACCAGAATTTGCAGCTGTTTTTTTCTCGGTGACTTCAAATGTGCCGGTTGCGCCAGCCGGAATGTCGACGCCGTTTGAGGCGGAGATCGGTGCGTTTAAACCTGATGTGAACTTCTCACCAACTTCCGTGGTGTTGCTGCACACTTTGGAATTTGACGCGAAGCTCATCGTTGTGCCGGCAGCAACGGTGCCGCTTACGGTCGCCACGGGTGCAGGCGTTGGCGTTGGCGTTGGCGTTGGCGTAACAACGGGAGCTGGTCGTGGCGCAGGCTTGGGTTTGGGCGCCGGCCGTTTGATCGGCGCGACGGGGGCCGGCGCCGGAGCTGGTGCCGGAACGTCTTGTAATTTTGGCTGCACGACCGAGTCGCGAGCGGCCATGGCGAGATCGCGGCCTAACGCACTGTCCGCAACGACGACTGCACTATCAGGCTTCTTCTCGCCACATGCGGCGAGGCTCGTGAGCGCGAGCATCGCGACAGCGTACACCGCGAGCGTCGCATTTTGACGATGGATATATTCCTGCATAGGTGCATCTCCTGAGAAGGGAAGCGAAGTGCCGATGGTAAACAGCAGTTCGCGAACGCTGAACGAACGTACAACAGATCCGGACAATGATGCCAGTGCCACGAGGTCCAACGGCCGGGCGTGCATCGCCCCCACGCCGTGCGCTGCGGCGACTCGTACCGTACTACCACCCGTACCGACTGCAAGTTACCGTCGGGTTGCTCGCGGTCGTGGTCGCAGCCGCGCTGGCGAGTGTTATTCCCTCGCTGCTGAAGCGTGCCATCGACGGAATGCGCTCTGGAGCGGACCTCAAAACGCTGGTGGGCATCGGTGCAGTCATGCTGCTGACCGCTATTGCAAGTGGCGTGCTACGGTTTGTAATGCGGCAGTTCATGAACGGCGTCAGCCGACGCATTGAAACGGACCTTCGCCACGACCTCTTTCAGCGGCTCGTGGCGCTCGACCCGAGTTGGTACATTCGCTGGCGCACCGGCGACCTCATGGCGCGGCTGACGAACGACCTGAGTGCCGTCCGCATGGCTGCCGGGCCCGCGATCATGTATTTCGTCAACACGATTGCGGGTGGGGTATTTGCGATGATCATGATGATTCGCATCAGCCCGATGCTTACGGGCTTTGCACTTCTGCCGATGATCGGACTGCCGGTGTTGATGTTGCGCTTGGGACGACTCGTGCACGCGCGATTTGAAACGGTGCAATCGCAATTCAGTCAACTCTCCACTCGCGCGCAGGAGAATCTCACGGGTGTACGCGTGGTACGCGCATATCAGCAAGAGGCGTCAGAGTCTGCCCGTTTTAACGCCTTGGGTGACGAGTATCTCAACGCGAACATGCGCCTCGCAAAGTTGAATGGCATCATGAACCCCGGGTTCGCGCTGTTGGCGGGGCTCGGTGGCGCCATCATGATTGGCGTTGGCGGTCGGTTACTCATCGACAATCGGATCTCCGTTGGTGGGTACGTTGCCTTTGGTATTTACCTCGCCATGCTGACATGGCCGATGATCGCGCTCGGATGGACGACCAACCTGTTTCAACGCGCGTCGGCGTCGATGGCGCGTGTGGTGGTCTTGCTCGATGCAGAACCGGTGTCAGTGCATGACCGCGGACACGCCGTACTCCCAACGGCAGCAGGCGGGCGCGCGCTTGAATTTCGTCACGTATCGTTTCGATATCCGGCGGCACTTACGACCAGCGAAGACGGCGCGGCAACAGTCGCGCATTACGCCGACGGCGCGAGCGAACCGCGTTGGGTACTGCGCGATGTGTCCTTCTCCATTCGCGCCGGCGGCACACTCGCCATTGTTGGTGCAACGGGAGCAGGCAAGAGTGCACTCATCGATCTCATTCCGCGATTCTTTGATCCGCAGGAAGGAGAAATTTTACTGGACGGCGTTCCGATCGCCACGCTGCCGCTGGCAGTGTTGCGCGCGGAGCTTGGGCATGTGCCGCAAGAGTCGCTGCTGTTTAGTGAAACGATCGGCGCAAATATCGGCTACGGGCTCGACGATGCGCGCGCCGCCATTGGTATCACGGCAGAGCATCATGCCGGTGAATGGGAAACACCACCGGAAGTGATCGACGCCACAAATATCGCGCAATTGAGTGACACGGTGGCTCGCCTTCCATCCGGATACGCGACGCGCCTGGGAGAACGCGGTATCAACTTGTCAGGCGGACAAAAGCAACGGTCCGCAATCGCGCGTGCGCTGGCCCGTCACCCGCGCGTCGTCCTGCTGGACGACGCACTGTCGGCCGTGGACACGCATACCGAAGCCGCGATTCTTGCTGGGCTGCGTGGCGCGCTGCGCGGACGGACGGCCGTCATTGCGTCACATCGCATCAGTACCGTTCGCGATGCCGATCATATCATTGTTCTTGATGATGGTCATATCGTCGAAGAAGGACAGCACGACGAGCTCGTGTTGCGCGGTGGTCGCTACGCGAAATTGCTGCAACGACAGCAATTGTTGGATGCGATCGAATCTGGTGAAGCAAGCGAGACTGTGGGTCATACGTAGTAGTACGTGATCCGTCGTGCAACGGTAGACATAAGGAAAAGTCTGTGTGAATTTTTCAGCTATTTGCAACGAATGTTTCGCTGTGGAGAAATCCGGCACTTGTATTGCGTTCGTAGTCGTTGACCACCGCACTGACCGCGGCGTGTGCACGCTGGGGCGTGCGACTGTTAACGAATTCAGAGGATAGAACATGTCCGACAAACCAAAGCTCATCATTGCCGATCCGGGCCTGCTGAGTGCGGCACGTACTCGGCGCGATGTACTGAAAATCATGGCGATGGGCGGCGCGGTTGTTTTTCTGCCTTCCGTCATCGCCGCGTGCGGCAAGGACAAGAGCGTTACCAATCCGATCACGCCAGTGACGCCGGGCTCCGGAAACGCGTTGACGATCGATTTCGCGAAGGGTGACATCGCAGTGCTGCAGTTCGCTTACCTGCTTGAACAGCTCGAAGCAGATTTCTACACACAGGTCGTTGCAAACTTCGGCAGTTCAAATTTGACGGCTGCAGAAAAAACTGTACTGCAGGACATCAAGTACCATGAAGTATTGCATCGGGAATTTCTGAAAGCGGCAGTTGGTGCGTCAAACGGATTCTCCGCGACGCCAACGTATCCCGGCGTGACGTTTACTGATCGACTCTCCGTGCTCAATACGGCGAAGACGTTTGAAGATTTGGGAGTCGCCGCCTACAACGGCGCGGCGCAATACATCTCGTCAACGGACTACCTCACACTCGCCGGCAAGATCGTGTCGGTCGAAGCGCGTCATGCGTCGGCGATTCGCGATTTGTTGAATCCGAAGTCGGGTGATTTTGCCCCGAACACGTTTGATAACGTGTTCAGTCCAGCATTGGTCGCTGCATCAGCGCAGGGATATGTGGTCGACAAGCTCGGCTTTGCCAACGCGCCGACGACGTTCGTTCAAGGCCCCAACGGAAACGGGTGAACTAATCATGACAACAACAGAGCAGCTCCCGTTGATCGAATCAATCGATCCGGAAATCCTCACGGCACTTGACGCGCGGAGCAGTGAGATCGCGCAAGGCGCCGGCATGAGCAGCACAACGGCTGCGTTGCTCGCATTGGGATCTATTCCCATCGCGCTCGGCGCATTGGCGAAGGATGTGTACGGTCAGGCGCCGTCCGATGTGCTGGACGTGTTGCAGTTTGCGTTGTTGCTCGAGTATCTCGAAGCCGAGTTCTACTCGCGCGGCATTGCGGCGTCAGGCTTAATCGACGCTGCAGATCGCACAATTTTTACGACGATCACGGCACACGAGAACCAGCACGTTGCGGCATTGCAGTCAGTGATCAGAGGCAAAGGTGCGACGCCTGGTATGAAACGGGGTTGTGATTTCACAGCGAAGGGCAACGTCGCCGGCTTCAACTTCTCCGCTGGGCAGTACGAAACGTTCAAAGCGCTCGCGATGGCCTTTGAAGACACCGGTGTGCGCGCGTACAAGGGTCAGGCACCGCGACTCATCAACGACAAGGCTGCACTCAATGCAGCCCTCAGCATTCATAGTGTCGAAGCGCGACACGCGTCGGTGATTCGTCGCTTGCGTGGCAAGAAGGGTTGGGTTAGCGGTAACAGCCGCGAAGATCTACCGGCGTTTACACAGGGTATCTACGATGGCGAAGACAACCTCGTGCAAGGCGGCGTGACCATCACGACACTGCCTGACGCCGCGAACAATGGTGGAACGGCCGCGGCGACTGAGTGCTTCGACGAACCGTTAACGAAGGCGCAAGTCACGGCCATTGTCACGCCGTTTCTTGCGTAGCGATTCCTGATCTGCTGCAACCCTACATGCGCTCAAACAAAAATTCTGGCGTGTAGGGTTGCAGGATCGCCGCAAGTCGTTCAAACCAACCGGTGAACATCAAGACGCCGACCACAATGAGAAGCGAACCGGCAATACGATTGACCAATCCTAACTTGCTGCGAAACTTTTGAAAGAATGCGAGGAAGCGTTCAAGAAGCAGCGCACTCAGTAAAAATGGCACGGCAAGTCCCGCAGAATATACTGCCAGCAGTGTGATGCCCTTTGTCATTTCCGTTTGATTGGCGGCGAGCAATAGGATAGCGCCGAGCGTCGGGCCGAGACACGGCGTCCACCCGGCACCGAAGGCGATTCCTACGAGCACCGTGCCCAGATACCCAATTGGTTTGTCGCTCAGGTGCACGCGACGTTCCTGCTGCAAAGCGCCGACCTGCAGCACGCCAAGCATCCACAGGCCCAGCAAAATCATCAACACGCCGCCGACACGCGCAATCCAGGTACGATACGCCAGCAACAATTGACCAAACGCCGTTGCACCGGCACCAAGTGCGACGAAGATGAACGAGAATCCGAGCACAAAAAGCAGCGCGTGCACAAACGTTGTGCGTCGCGCGCGCGAAACGTCTTCGAGACCGAGGCCGGTGATGAACGTGAGGTAACTGGGCACAAGCGGTAACACGCACGGACTCAAAAAACTGAGGAGTCCAGCGGAAAACGCGACTAAAACCGTGAGTGATTGCGGTGCCATCTCTCAGCGGGTCGTGGTGCGGACGGCGCCGCGTTGGCAATCGCTGCACAGCCCATGAATGACGAGGCGATGTCGTTGTCGAGAATACCCGTGAGTCTCGGCCAGCAATGTTGTCATGCGCTCTAAGCGTTCGTCACGAAACTCGGTGACCTTGCCGCAATTCGTGCACAGTAAATGTTCGTGATGTGGTACGCCGCGCGAGGCTTCGTACCGCTTGAAGCCTTCACCGAAATCGCGCTCGACCACGAGACCACTGCGCACCAGCACCTCGATGGTACGATACACAGTGGCTGTACCTGCGGCCGCGCCGTGCGAACGCAACTGCTTCGCCACCTCTTCTGCCGACAAATGACGATCGGTGCCAAGGATCACGTCGGCGATCGCGAGTCGTTGCGCGGTGACGGGTAAGTTATGGTCGCGCAGATACGCACGAAACGCTTCGCGACCGTCATCCTGTGCGGCGTCGCGCGCGGTGAGTCCGTCAATCATGCGGCGGGCAAATCAATGCGGAGAGCGTGGGCAATTTGCGCAGCACTAAAACGTGTGATAGCGGAATCTTCGCCCGCGCGCCGCTGTACGCCACGCACCACCATTTCGACGGTAACGAGCGGTGCGTCCGCTTCAGCGACAACATCTGTCTCCCACTTGCCACGATCACTCCCTTTGATGGCGAGCCGGTAGCGTGCGGTGGAGATGGTGTGTCGTGGCGCATTGGGACCAGGTAGTGGGACATCAGGAATGACGTCGTCTGCCAACCCCAGCTCCAACGCTGATGTTGCTACCGTCAATTCTTCGCGCGCGGCGACGACCGCGATCCCCGTTTCTGAACTCCCGGAACGCAGCGGCGAAAAGAGATGAAGTTCTTCGATTTGGTCGAGCGGCACCGTGGCGATGATCGCTCGCAGAAAACGCTCAGCGACGACAGACACCGGCGCATCCGCGCGATCCGGTTGGACGACGACGTCTTCACCGACGGTATGCTCATCCGGAATAACAGGTGCGGTCATCAATAACCTTGAAAGAGTGTGTTGACGACGTGCGTTAATTTGCTGCGCCGACGGCGGCGAGTTCTGTGATGGCTTCTGCGGCGCGCGCGAGCACGTCGGCGGGCTGCACCAGCGACACGCGAAAATGTCCGCGACCGGCCAATCCAAACGCGAGTCCAGGAGTGACCACAACACCCGGGCCTTCCATCAGCGCCTCGACCCAACCCCAATCGTCGTAGCCATCGGGCACGTCCAGCCACAAGTACATGGTGGCGCGCGGTGCCGTGACCGGCCAACCGCCGCGATTGAACGATGCCACCAGTGCATCACGCCGTACTTTGTACTCGGCAACAACCGGCGGTACGATGCTTTTATGATTCGCAAAGGCCGCCGCTCCGGCTAGTTGCGCCAACGTAGACACCCCGTATCCCACGTTCGCGCGATACGCGTCCAGTGTTGCAAGCGCAGTTGCATTGCCCGCGATGAATGCGATGCGCAATCCGGCCATGTTGAAGCTTTTCGAGCACGTATGCAGTTCGACTGCCACCTTCATCGCGCCCGGGACCTCAAAGATGCTCGGCACGCGAAATCCGTCATAGGACAATTCGCTATATGCGAGATCGCTTACAAGTACTAAAGCGTGCTGCTCGGCAAACGCCACGAGTCGCGCGAGCTCGCTTGTTGTCACCGTTACCGTTGTCGGGTTACACGGATAGTTGATGATAAGCATGCGTGCGCGCGCTAAATCCGGGGCCGCAATACTATCCAGGTTCAGTGTCCCGTCTGGTAGGATCGGGACAAAAATTGGCGTAGCACCGGCGAGTCGCGTCGCGCGGTCGTATACTGGATAGTAAATTTCCGGCACGAGCACCACGTCTCCCGCATTGCAGTGCGACAAGACCATTTCGGCGATGCCTTCTTTCGAGCCTGCAAGCGCCATGACTTCGCGCTTCGGATCAAGCGTGACGCCGAAACGCTCGAGCATGTACTGCGCCGCTGCACCGACGAATGCCGGATGTCCGTGAAAGTCGGGATACCCGCTGAGTTTGCGGTCGACGATCGCTTGCTGCATGGCCTCGATCACGACATGCGGAATGGCCTGATCGGGACTGCCAATGCCCAGGTCCACAAGCGTGCGTCCGCGTTCACGATGCGCGGTGCGGCGCTCGTCGAGTTCCCAGAAAATGTACGGCGGAATGGCGTGCAGATGGCGTGACGACATGCGGTGCGGGCTGATGTGAGCCGTGAAAGTTAGTGGGGAGGGCGGTTACAGCAATGCGACCGGATCCCGGTCAACCACGAGACGCGTGTCCGCAATTCGCGGTAATGGACATTTTTCGGCCACGTATTGCGCGACGCGTGTCATCGTTGCTGGCCGCGCGGACTTCAATAAAAAATGCCAACGCCACCGATCTTTGATGCGATCGATTGGGCACGGCGCTGGACCCACGAGCTCGATGTCGCGTACGTTTGCGCGTTGCGCCAACTGCTGCACCCACGCGGCCGCAGCAATCGCCGCTGCCGCAGTCACCGCTTGATCTGTTCCACTGATGATGACGTTCGCGATTGAGACGAAGGGCGGATACGTGGGCGATCGACGCGCGTTCAGTTCTTCGTGTACGTAACTCAGAAAATCGTGCGACACCGCGTGCCGTATTGCCGCAGTATCCGGCATACGCGTCTGGATGAATACTTCGCCACCCTTGGGTCCACGGCCAGCGCGGCCGGCTACTTGACTTAGAAGCTGAAACGTACGCTCGGCCGCGCGAAAGTCTGGCAAGTTCAATCCCGTATCCGCGTCGACCACACCCACCAATGTGACGTTTGGAAAATCGAGGCCTTTCGCGATCATTTGCGTGCCTAGCAAGATGTCGACTTCGCCACGACCAACGCGATCCAGAATCGCGGTATGCGCCCACTTGCCGCTCGTTGTATCCACGTCCATTCGCGCAATACGTGCCTCTGGAAACCGTTCGGCAACGATACGCTCCACCTGTTGCGTACCGACGCCGCGTCGCCGCATCGCATCGACGGCGCACACCGGACAAACCGTTGGCACGGCTTCCTGGTACTGACAGTAGTGACACACCAACGCCTCAGGCACGCGGTGGTACGTGAGTGAAATACTGCAGTGCGGACATACAGCAACGTGTCCGCACGCATGACATTGCATGAACGCCGAGTAGCCGCGTCGATTGAGCAAGAGCAAACTCTGCTCGCCGCGATGCAGACGCGTTTCGATCGCGCGCGCGAGGACGGGACTGAGCACGCCTATCGACTCATCGAATGGTGCATTGGGACCGCGTGATGCCACGGCGTTGCGCGTGACCGTACGCAGATCAACGACTTCGATCGTTGGCAACGATGCGCCGGCGGCGCGCTCCGGAAGCGTCAGCCGGATGGCCTGGCCGCGTTCTGTGCGTTCCCAACTTTCAAGACTCGGCGTTGCACTCCCGAGCACGACGATCGCGCCCTCTGCGCGCGCGCGCACGATCGCAGCCTCGCGCGCATGGTAGCGCGGCGTTTCCGACTGCTTGTAACTGGACTCGTGTTCTTCGTCGACAATCACCACACCAACATTCTCCAATGGAGCAAACAACGCCGAGCGTGCGCCAACTGCAATGCGCCGCTCGCCGCTCCGCAGTGCGCACCATGCGTCATAGCGCTCACCATCGCTCAAGGCCGAATGCAATACGGCAACGTCATTGCCAAACGCACCACGAAACCGATCGACGGTTTGCGATGTCAACGCTATCTCGGGCACGAGCACGATCGCCGTTTTTCGTTGCGCCAACACTGCGCGCAGCACTTCGATGTACACGAGTGTTTTCCCACTGCCGGTGATCCCGTGCAGTAAAAATGTTTGCCCCGGTGTACCAGCAAGAATAGCATCGACGGCGGCGCGTTGCGCATCACTTGGCCGCGGCGGCGGTGCAACGCCCGGGCGATCAGCGAACGGATCACGCTGTGCTACTTCATCGCGTACCGTGACGAGGCCGCGCTTGACCATTGCAGTAATCACACCAGCGGAACACGACGCCTGCGTGCGTAGTGCGTCGAAGGACGCCATTCCCCCTTGTGCTTCAAGCAAATCGTACACGACACGCTGTTGTTTTGCCCGCGCAAATGTCTGCTCGCGCTGCAGGAGCGACGGCAACTCCTGCTCAATGCGCACAATACGCTGTGTTTTCTGCGAGGCCGTCGGCGCATGCGCACCGGTGAGCGCCGCAGGCAGCATCGCGCGCAATGTGATACCGAGTGGGGCAGCATACCACTTCGCAATCCACTGTGCAGTGGAGACGAGCGCTAACGGCAAGGACGGTACCGCATCGGTTACCGCAAACAGCGCTTTGAGCTGTACGTTTGCCGGTGGTTCAGCTTCACCAATTACAATGCCAAGTTCACGTCTGTTCCGAAACGGTACGAGCACACGAGAGCCCACGGCAATCGGCGTCGCGATGCCGTCCGGCACTTCGTAGGTAAACGTGCGAAACAGCGGAACCGCAATCGCCACCTCAACACATCGGGCGGCCATGTGTCGCTCGTCTATCGCTTACGCACGCCGAGACCCGGTGCCTCGCCAATAGTGACCCGCCCGAGAGGGATGCTCGGGCCACTGAAAGGATCGTCAGAGAGCAACGCCGCGCCATCGAGATCCGCGTCATCGAGTAATGGCGAGAAGTGCGCGGCTGCTGCAATGCCGAGCGATGTTTCAATCATGCAACCGCACATCACGCGCATGCCGTGCGCCCGCGCCACTGCAATCATGCGCAGCGCTTCGCGTAGTGAGCCGCACTTGGCGAGCTTGATATTCACGCCATCAACGACCCCTTCAAGTTTCGGAATATCTGCGGCGATCAGGCACGATTCGTCGGCAATGACATCGATAGGCGAACGATCCCGCACAAACCGCAAACCTGCGAGATCATGCGGTGCAACCGGTTGTTCGAGCATGTCCACACCATACCGTGTGAGTGGCTCCAGCATTGCGAGTGCCTGTTTGTGGGTCCACGCCGCATTGGCGTCCACGCGCAGGGTCGCATTTGGTGCCTCTTCCCGCACAATGCGAACGACGTCAGCATCGCGAGGTGTGCCAAGCTTGATTTTTAAAATCGGATACATCGCGGCCTCGCGTACACGAAGCCGCAGCGTCTCGTCATCTGGTGCCATGCCGATCGTGAAGCTGGAGAGTGGCGCAGTCTTGGCGTCGAGTCCCCACAGTTTGTACAGCGGAATACCGAGCCGCTTCGCCATCAAGTCGTGCAATGCAGCACTGACCGCACATCGCGCCGCCGCGTTCCAACGCAATGACTTTTCCAATTCGCGCTCGATCGCATCGATTGACCACGCGTCGGCATGTTCCAGCAACGGCGCGAAACGGTCGATCGCCGACATGACGCTTTCGGCGCTCTCACCGTAAAAGCGACTTGGCGCCGCTTCGCCCCAACCTTCTGCGCCGTCGACATCCTGCAGCCGTACCCAGACCACGTGAAATTCGCTGCGACCACCTCGTGCAATTATGAACGGATGCGTCGTGTGGACGGTCAGGATTTCGGCGGAGAGTTTCATAGACGTGAATGCTACAGCGGTGTGAGGCCGGTTGCACGCGCTGCCCGCGCGGCGCGCAAATCTGTCGCGTTGCCACTTCCTGACAAAAAACCAACAAGTGCATCGGCGAGTTCGAATCCGCGATCATATCGATCAGCAGGTTGCTTTGCGAGACACTTCATGACAATCGTGCTGAGTGCATTGGAAATACGGGTGTCTATTTGTTCAGGCGACACGGGCGTCTCATGTACGTGTTTGTAGCCAACGGCATACGAGTCCTCACCATCAAACGGCGGATTGCCGAGCAGCATTTCGTACAAGAGCAGTCCAACCGCGTACAAGTCGCTGCGCCCATCAACCAGCTTGCCCATCGCTTGCTCGGGCGACATGTAGTGTGGTGTGCCCATTGCCCGGCCAGTGACCGTGAGTCGTCCATGAAAGCGTGCGGTCGCTATGCCGAAATCTGTGAGCGCTACATTGCCATCCTCATCAAACAAAATATTGTCGGGTTTGATATCGCGATGCACGATCCCGTGCCGATGCGCATAGTCCAACGCACAGGCGACCTGCACGCCGATCGATGCCGCTGCCGTGACGCCAATGGTTTTCTGACGCCC
>JAYTTR010000559.1:0-14264 GCA_043744935.1 Gemmatimonadaceae bacterium | reverse complement strand
GGCGGTGGCAGGCATGATCGGTATACCGAATAAATACCGAACAAACAGGGATTAGGGAATAGGGATCAGAGATTAAGGATTGGAAACGCCCCACATTCGAACAATTTTGCGGCCTGCGCCCGCCGAGCGCGCAGTGCCGCCGAGCTGCTGCTTACCGCATCAACCGTTTCGGCTCACGCTCCGTATCGCTCTCAATTTGCGTCGCAGTTCCCGACGCAAACGGCACACTGGTGGACGGTGTTGACGGCACGCGCGCGTCACGCGCCTCACGCACACTCTCCGTTGGAGTCGCGGCGCTCGGATCGGAAATGCTCTTCTTGAATTCCTTGATCCCGTTGCCAAGCGAACCAGCAATTTCTGGAATACGCTTGGCACCGAACAGCAGCAACACGATCACCAACACAACCGCGAGGTGACCAATACTCAGGTTTTCGAACATGATGGGTACTCGCGAAAGAGAGACGGACCGAGAGCGGAGCCTGCGCCATGGGGCAGAACGCGATGAATATTGCCATCAATGACGCTCTGAATGATACGTCCGTACGCCACGAAGTTCCGCCAAAGTGTTAGTCCGAGCGCCCAAGCTCCGTTGTCCCGAGCGGCAACAACACCTTTCCTTCGCAATTGCCGCGCCAGACTCGGCCACACCCTCAGGCACCGGGTCGTGCTCCTCGTCGCGATAGACCCGCGCGTTGAGCCCATACTGCTCGCACAGCCAATGCATAAACGAGCTTCTGGTGTTGGCGCACGTGGTTCGAGCGTCCGGAAGGAATGCGAGCGTCGAGTTGTCACAATCACGCACACGCGAACGCGCCGAATAAAAACCGGCAACGCAACAAATTCGGAAATTCCGCACGCGTCACATTGTCTCAACCCTCGATACGCCCTAACCTCAAAGCACATGACAGCCCTCTCTGACATCGAAATCCAGCGCGGACTCGGCGCCCTCGCCGGCTGGTCGCGCAAAGGCGACACGCTCGTGAAGAGCTATCACTTCGCGACATTTCCCGACGGCATTGCGTTCATCGAAAAAGTGGCGACGGTCGCGGAGCAAATGGCCCATCATCCCGACATCGATATCCGCTACACGAAAGTGCACTTCGTGCTCAGTACGCATGATGCTGGTGGCATCACCACCAAAGACTTTGCGCTCGCAAAAGCCATTGAGGCATTAGCCTCCGCGTAGTGGCCCGTCATCTTCGCAACGCGTGCGTCCTACTCGCGTTTGCGGAGGGTGATGCTGCCGTTCACCGTACTGATGCGCATCCGCGTTGCTCCGTTGCCGACGGTTCCACGCAAACGTTTGGGCGAGAGTGTGCCGGAAACGGTAATGGGAAAATCAGTTGAGACACGTCCGTTCACCGTCGACATATCAAGCTGCGCACCAAAATTCGCCGGCAGCTCAACAGTGATCGATCCGTTCGTTGTTTCGTATTCCAAATCTTCGGCGCTCCCCAAGGATCCCATCGACACGTGAATACTGCCATTGACCGTGGCGGCACGCACCGGCCCACCCGCGCTCAACGCAACAATGCTGCCATTCACGGTCGTCGCACGAACCTCATTGGATACGCCGTTCACTTCGAGTGCACCGTTCACCGTCGTGACATCAACGCGCACGCCGTCCGGCACGCGAACGGTAAATCGCACCGACACATCGTTGCGATCACTCCAGTTGTTGTGACGTCCTTCGGCATGTATACCGTTTTCGTCACAACGCGCTTCTTCTGTCCAGAGCGCACAGACCACGACGTCACCGTTCACAGTCATCTTCTGCTCAATGCGCACATCCCCGGGATTGCCACGACGCCATTGCTTCATCGCCGTGATTTCCACCTTGCCGCTGGTGCTCCGTTCAACGTGAATAGCGCCGTTGATGTTTTTCACGAGAGCGCGTTTTCCAGCACCGATGGTGCCAGACCACGTGAACGCATTGTCCTGTTCTTGCGTTCGACCGTCGCGGCTATCACTGCGGTCGCGCTGCGCCTGCACAACGGGCGTCGTGATCGCTGATGTGAGCACCACGGCACTCACCAGTGCGAACACGCGTGCGTTTGTCCAAATCGATGCCACCGTCATACGAAACTCCGTGAATATCATGAGAAAAAACATCACGCGGGTGGACGGCGTGCGCCGTGCTCGAGTCGAATGTCGCCGTTGAATGTGCTAATGGAGATCAGCGTGGCACCACCACCGCCAAATTCGAAGTGCTGCCCACTGCGCTCACGCCGACCACTTCGCGCGGCACCGCCGGAGGTGAGCGTCATTGCACTATTGGTGGTGATCTCACCACTGAATGTCGAGACATCGAGCACCCCATGCGCGCCGTCCGGCATACGCAGCGTCACGTCGCCCGAATGCGTGGTGAGCTGAAAGTTCGCAGCATCCGACGGCATGCCGTCAAATTTGATGTCGCCGCTCACACTCTCCACCTGCACGCGATTTGCGCGCGGTATACCCAACGCAACGCTACCGCTCGTGGTATGTACTTCGGTGGTGCCGCGAATCCCGTATGCAGAAACGTCACCACTCATGGTTGTGGCCCGCAGATCACCGACGCCGTCTGTAATCTCGAGATCGCCGGAGAGCGTTTCGACAATGGCGCGACCGCCGATCGCATGCAACACGATATCTCCACTCACCGCATGTATTTCAACATCACCGCTCACGTCGCGCACATCCACGTTGGCCGAGCGCGCTGAAATGACAAGCCGCACACCACGTGGCACGATCAATTCGAGACGTTCCTCACGATCACGATTACTCGTCGACCGTCTCCCATCAGGTGTGGTGAGCGTGACGCCAACACCGGATGATTTAAGCTCATAATTCGTACCGTTCGCGCGCAGCTCCGCATCGGCACGGTCACTGCCACGGACGAGCAGGCGGCCCGACCGCAGCGTGATATCAATCACGCCACTCCGCGCAATCGCAAACGAGGTGTCGGCACGTGACTGCGCCGAGAGCGCCACTGGACTGACGACGGCAAGCGCGAGAACGAACGAACGTAAAAGAGGCATCGTGATGTCTGTCCGCCTACAGCAACGCGACGCGCCGCATAAGCGCGAGCTTGGTTTCCAGCGCATGGTCCAACTGCGACGACAGCACACGACTTCTGGGCGCGCGCTTCAGCGCGCGGCGACTGTCGGCGATGGCTAGGTCGATGATCGCGAGGTTCCGACGCAACGCCACCACAGTGGCGGAATCAAGATCCGCCGAACGCTCGTCAACGAGCTTTCGCAAGTCGGCAATCTCTTGCACGTACATAGTCTCGACATCCGCCGGCGATCGCGCGACCAACCGCGTCGGCGTGACAAGCGGTACTGGCGCGGCTGCGGTGTCCGCTGCCGTAAGCGCGTTGACCGTGGGCACTACAGCTTCGTTTCGCGACGACGCGATTTTCTCGGGCGCACGACCACGCACCGGATCGGTACGCACAATGCGCCACGTAACGGCGGAGCTCACGGCCACCAACAGCGCGGCTGCGACAGCGAAGCGACGAACACTCAAGGTGCGACCTGGTGCTGCATCGCGCGCGATAGCACGCGCAGTATTCGCAGTACGCGAGGCAATTGGCACGACTGCAGTGTCGAGACGTGACACGATCCCCGCCCACAGATCACGCGACGGTGCCAGCGGTACAAGCACACCCGCCTCCGCCACGATCCCATTGATCTCACCCACCCATCTGGCGCACGCGACACAGTGCAGTAAATGCGCGTCCATGGTCGCCTGGTCCGCATCGGAGAGCTCACGTTCAAGATACGCGCTCAGCCGATCGGCAAACACATCACACTCGCGCGTGCGGGACACGCTTGGTGCAGGCATCGCATCAGGTTGTACTGCGTCGTTGTCCATGTCGCGGTCAATCATGAGATATCCGTGTTTCTGCAAAACGGTGGTAAATACGTGTGATGATCGAACGCGCATCGGCGACGCTCATCGTGACAGCGCTGCACGAAGCAACAGGCGTGCGCGATGTAACTGCGCCTTGCTTCCACCCGGCGTAATACCGAGCTGCACACCAATCTCCTCGTGCGTAAAGCCCTCGACATCGTGTAGTACAAAAATGCGACGAGCACCTTTTGGCAGCCGCGCAATCGCCATCTCCAAATCGAGGCGGTCACCAACGGGCACTGGAGCGGACGGCGCACGCTCAATCGCGTTCTCGTCTTCGATGGTACGCGCGTGTTGAATGCCCACCGTTTTGCGCTGTGTGAGCACCACATTGACGGCCACGCGATGCAGCCACGTCGAAAATGCGGAATCACCACGAAATCCTGCCAGCTTCTCCCACACGCGTACAAACACATCCTGCGTGACTTCCGCAGCCGCCACTCGATCGCCAAGCATACGCGCACAGATCGAAAAGACACGATCCACGTGCAGTCGATAGACCCGCTCGAACGCGCGCCGATCGCCCGCCGCGGCCGCAAGGACATCTGCCGACATCAGCATGGTCGCTGATTCCATCGTTGGCGCTACTGAAGCCGGTTGTGAACGTGCGATATCGGTCACCTGCTGCGCGAACATGGAATCCCAGAAAGAGTCACTGGCTTGGAGGGCGCAGAGGGGAGAAAGGTTTGAACAACAGGGGAGAGGGATTGGAAAATAGGGACTACGGGAGGTTTCCCAGCGTTGCGGCGATGGCGTGCAAGTCGGACATGTCCGTCATCCAATAGGTGGGGTTGGTTGCTGCAAGGTCTGCGCGGGAGAATGGTCCCCACTGCGCGGCGGCGGTGGCAACACCGGCCGCATTGCCGGCATGCATGTCGTGCGTCGAGTCACCGACATACAGCGCGTGCGCTGGGGCGATCTCGAGTCGCGCGAGCGCGAGGAGTACTGGGTCGGCGAGGGGCTTGTGCCGAATGGTTTCTTCATACGTGACAATGGTGTCGAATGCGTTGGCGAGACCAACATGCGCGAGGGAACGCGCGGTCATGATGCGGCCCTTGCTGGTCACGAGTCCCGTTGCGTGCCCGGCGGTACGGGCCCAGGCGAGCGCCTCAAGCACACCGGGAAACGCGCTCGTGAGCCGCTCGAGATTGGCATCCTGGTACACGCGGTAACGGTCGACTAAGGCATCGATTTCGGCATGGGTGTCAGTCCATTCCGCGAGCTGCGTTCGAAGCGGGGTGCCGATGCCCGCGGTCCATTGCGCACGCGTGGGCGCACGAGTGCGTCCTGCGAAAGCAAATTCCGCGCATTCAAGGAGAAGTTGGATAGAATCGATGAGTGTTCCATCCAGATCAAACAACAGAGCAAGACGTGTCATGCCCGGAGACTAACGGAGCGCAGCCTCGGCGCAGAGGATCAGGATGGCGGCGATGCGCAACCGGGGCCTTCTCGGACGGCTCAGTACCGCCGGCGATTCAACCGTGCTTGTGTCCAGCACATTGGAGTGCGTGTGAGGCTGCAGCACCTTCGGATGCGCCTGAAGCCAACACACAGGTAAACGCAAATCGGCAGACATGAGCCATTCGTTCAACGTGTGCTGTGCGCCTGCGCTCACGGCGGATGTGATGGAACGATGCGCCTGGGCGATGACGGTGCGAAGTGACGCCCGCTGCACTGATGGAAGCGCCAATACAACATGCGCCAACTGCGCGCGTGCTCGTTGCTGTGTCGGTGCAAGGGTTTCGTGCGTTTCACCGAAGAGTGTGCGGAGTTCGCGCGCGCGGTGCCAGCGTGCGATGAGACGTCGCGCGTTCGCCACGGTGTCGGCTGGCGTTGCGAGCGACGTTGATGGCGTGTCGTTAGCCAGTTGTTGCAGTACGCGATACACGGCGGAAGAATCCTCGCGCGCGGCGCGCCATCCCTGAAGATGTGTGAGCAACACGTTTGCGGGCGCTGATGATGTGACGCGCACGAGCGCGACGAAGCCGTTGCGGCGTGCCGGAATGCTGGCGACGAGCACACTCGATGTCTCTGTACGTTCGTGTGTGTCTACCGGCGCCCATGCATGCAGCATGATGCGAATTCGTGTGGCGACGTCTGCCGGGCTGCGCGCTGGCGATTGTGCTGAAGCGCCGACGAGTTGTTTGGCGAGTTGCGCTTTGTGGGTCAGTCGATCCGAGAGTTTGAGTATGTGTGCGCTGCCCGTGGGTGGTCCGAGTTGGTACACGTGCACGACGTCGTGCAGCGATCCAAGGCGAGCGCAGCGTCCGACGCGTTGCTGGCGAAGCGCATCGGTCCAGGGGAGATCGCAGTGTAAGACGATCCCTGCGTCTTGCAGGTTGACGCCTTCGGCAAGGAGATCAGTGGTGATGAGGAGTGTGATGGCTTCATGCGGTCGCGGGGGAGGGCGACCCTGGGCGACGGGCGCAAAGCAGGCGAGTGCCTGCTGTCGAGAGATAGGTCCACTGGCGATGCGCGCCTGGGTGCCGGTGAGTGACCCAACGCCGGCGATGTCGGCGAGTGCGCGATGGAGTGCGTGGACGGTTTGTGCGAACTGCGAAAATGCGACGATAGGCACGTTCGGATGCTGCGCGCGTATGTCGCGAATAGCTTGTGCGCGCATGACATCGCCACGCGCGGAACGGCGATGGTGCTCGTCGAGCGCACGAAGGGCCGCGAGGTGTTGCTCGAGGATTTCCAGCAGTGCGCCGCTGTCGGTTTCGTGGCTTGCCAGTAGTTCGGGAAAGGCCAGTTGCACTTCGTGATCGCCGACGAGCCAACTGCGCAGTTCTGCGTGTGTTGGATGTCGACCGGCGAACAGTGCTTGTCGCAACGCTTCGCCACGCGCCAATCGTTTTCGTACGGCGTGCGTGAGCGCTGCGTCGCTTGAGCACCATGTTCGCAAGAGTCCGAGCCTGATCAGTGCGCCGCTCACAGCGCCGTCGTGCGCGGGCAGCGGCGCTGGTAGCGAAAGAATGGCACTCAGCGTGGCATGATCATGTGGGATATCATGCGGGGTGTGCTCACACACGCGCGGTGGTGATGCCTGCCGCGACGATTGCGTGCGGCGCACGATGAGTTGTGCGAGTCGGTGCGGCGATAGCAGATCTTCGCGTCCGCCGGCGAATAGCGCGAGCAGATGGCGCAAATCACGCGCCTCATTGTGCAGCGGTGTGGCACTCAGGAGCAGGACATCGTGATGCGCGACAAACGCAGCGACTGCGCCGTAGCGTTTGGTTGTGCACGTGCGGAGGTGATGCGCTTCGTCAACAATCACGAGGTCGTCGCCATACAACGAGCGTGTGCTGATGGGCGGTCGTGCCGACGAGAACGCGTGTAGCGAATGCAGGTGCACGTGTGTGCAGGCCGCACGCGCCATAGCATGTCGCCACATGGGAACTAGCGCTGCCGGTGCGATCACGTGTGCCGTGCGACGTTCTGCCGCGAGGGCAAGCGCGACGTAGGTTTTGCCCAGTCCGACATCGTCGGCGAGGAGCGCGCCGTGGAATGTTTCGATGATAGTGCGCAAACGCACGACGGCTTCTGCCTGGTGTGGTAGCAGTGTGACGTCGCCGAGGATGCGTGGTGGTGTTGGTGGAATGATGGCCCGCGCAATGTGTGCTTTGACTATGCTGGCGGACGCGTCGGTGAAGTCGTGCGATGCGCGCGTGTGTGAATGCGTCATCGGATATTCCAGTCGAGGAGCGGTTGCATTGACGCGACGGACACGCCGTAGGCGTCTGCCGTGGCGCTGATATGGTCGTCGGCAGATAGTGTGTGGCCGCTCGCTGTGTATCGACTGATGTCGGCGAGTGCGGTTCGCGCGTGGAGCCAATCGGGCGGCAGCGGTAGTACGGCAACGGTCCAGCCCAGAAATCGTCGGAAGCCGCCGCGTGCGGGTTCGGCGATCGCGTTGAGCCAAGCGGCGACCAATGGTGATTCGAGGAGCGTGTGCAGTGCAAGTGCGTCGTCGAGCGCGGGGGTGCGCATGACGTAGCAGCTGTTCAGCGGCACCGTAGGGTCTCCAGCGGCCAGCACGCGTGTGCGCAACTGTTTGCCGATGTCAGCCCAGACGAGTCGTGGTGCTTCTGCGTGTGCCGCGTCTGTACGAAACAGCGACCACCAGGGTGTCGATGTCCGTGCGTCACGTCGTGCATCGAGGCGTGAACGCCAGTGCGCAAGCCAGCGTGCTGCGTGCAGCGGGAGCGTCCGAAGCGGAGCGCCGTTGTTGTCGTGTGTCCAGATAATTCTGAGGTCGCCCGCACGCTGTTGTGGCGTGCCCTGACCATCGAGCGATTGAATGGCTTCGCCGCGGAGAGCGGGTCGGAGCATGTGTCGTTCGATTAGTGCTGAGCGTGAGTCGGCGGTGATGGTGGCGAGTTCGTCATCGTGTTCGGTGGCGTGCACGAGAAACGCGGCGTTACAGCCACATTTGGTACCAAGTCGGGGACGGCCAAGGGGGGAGTCGCCGAGTGGAGGTGCGGTGCGTCGGAGTTTCTCGAAGGCGGTGCGGACGTGTGGTGGGAGAAGGATCCATGGTGCGGCGGGATCGTTGTCGAGGGCGAGATGGTGTACGGGAACTGAGAATTGGTGAGTGGAGATGTGTCGCGCGATGGCGACGTGAATGGGTGGTTTGGGTGTGGGCGTCGCACCACTTATTCGTTGCGCGACGATGAGTGACGGGTACGTTGCTGCGTTGAAGAGTGCGGGTGCGTCGGACCAATCGCGGATGGTGTGGATGCGTGTTTGTTCGGCGAGGAGTTGCCGAATGCCGCCGCCGGCGAGTGCGCGCCAGAGTTTGGCGGGGACGAGCAGTGCGAGTGTGCCGTTTGGTGTGAGCAGTTGTGTGCTGCGTTCGACGAATGCGACGGCGAGGTCGGCTTGTGCGGCGAATCCTGCACTCGCACCGGCGCGTTTTGCGCCTGTGGACCACGCGGCGAGTCGCATGGACTTGAAAGTGCGTTTCAGGAGTTGCCGTTCGTTGAGCGGAAGGGCGTGCGGGCGCACCCACGGTGGGTTGCCGATGATGAGATGGAAGCCGGAGAGTGCAGCTACATCGGCAAAGTGCGCGGCAAATCGAAATGGGAGGGCGGCGCCAAGTTGGAGATGGTGGCGTTGTCGGGTGAGTTGGTGGGTGCGTGTGCGGAGGTCGGTGAGTTGTGCCGTGTCGGTGCGTGTGCGGATGCGACGATCGCCGAAGAGGTCGCGCGTACGCAGTGATTCGATGAGGGCCGCGCGTTCGTGAGTGACCGCGTGGAGTTGTCGTGTGGTGTCGGCGATGGCGCGGTGGCGTTCTTCTTTGTGGAGGGCGGCGTCGAGTGTGATTTTGCGGCGGCCGGTGGCGCGCGTGTAGCGGTCGCGCAGCTTGGTGAGTGTGCGTGCGCTGGGTGGTGCGAATGTGAAGTCGCCACCGGCAAGTGAATCGCCGATGCGGATGTGGTGGTCGAGATTGGGGAGTGGTGTGATGTGTGCGGCGCGTGTTTCCGGGCATTCGATGACGACGGAAAGCCAGAGTCGCAGCTCGCAGAGCCAGACGGCGATTGGGTTGCGGTCGACGCCGAAGATGGAGCGTACGAGCGTGTCGCGTCGAATGACGTCGATGGCGCGTGTGTCACCGCTGCGGGCGAGGAGGTTGGCGATGCATTCAAGCATATGGACGAGGAATGCGCCGGATCCGCAGGCGGGGTCGAGAATGCGAAGATTGGTGAGTGTGTTGCGTGTGTCGGCTGTGAGGTGGAGCGGTGTGTCGGGGTGTTCGAGTGCTTGTGGTGGGAGATCGACGAGTGCCGAATGGAGTGCGTCTTTGACGACTTGGTCGACGAGCATTGGTGGTGTGTAGAACGAGCCCGTGCGATGGCGTTCGTCGGCGTTCATGAGACATTCGAAGGCGCGACCCAGCATTTCCGGGTCGACGGCGGCTTCGGACCATGTGGTGGAGTCTTCGTGTGCGGTGAAACGGTAGCGATCGAGGACGTCGCCGATCAGCGCGGTGAGTGCGTCGTCCGTGAAGCGGAGGGTGCGGCGTTTGTGTTCGAGTGGTGTTGGTGCGAAGAGTCCGCCGTTGAGGAATGGGATGTCGCCAAAGCTGCGGGCGGCTGGTGCGCGCTGGCGGAGTGGGGTGTTGAGTGTGCCGAAGAAGAGTGGTTTGAGGAGACGTTGGTGGAGGTCTCCGCCGGCTTCGAGTTGGTGGGCGGTTTGTTTGAGCAGGAAGTCGCGATCGCCGTTGAGCCAGCCTTTTGCCTGAAGGAAGGCGAGGAAGAGGCAGCGTGATGCGCAGAGGAGGGCGATTTCGTGGCGTTCTTGTACAGTTGCGGTGCCAGTGGCTGTGGTGGCGAGTGTCGCGACGGCGCGTTCGAGTGCGCGATAGAAGCGGGTGGAGAGTGCGTCTCTGCGGAGGATGTCGGTGAAGCGTGCGTGGCGGAGGTGATCGTTTGGTTCTGTGATCGCGGCGAGTGCGCGGAGTGTTTCGGCGTCGGAGTTGACGACGTGTTGTCGGTCGATGCGGAGGGCCGCGATGCGTGGTCCGTGTGGGGCGGGCGTAACGGTGGCGATGGTGAGACTGGGCGTATGATGATCGAGCGTGACGGTGACCCAGTGTCGTGTGGGGGCGTGATGTGCGAGTGTGAGGCACAGTCGGCGGGTCAGTTCGCGTGCGTCAGTGGTGGTGCAGTAGTTGGCGTGTGGGGTGAGTGTGGCGCAGAGGAGTCGGAGTGCGCCGGGGCCGCGTGTGATGGTGGCGCTGGTGACGAGGGTGTGCAGGCCAATGGTTCGGCAGGCGTGTGGCGTAACGGAGCGAGCCGTGTTGAGAAATCCGAGTGCACGCGCGATGGGTTGGAGCGCGTGGAGGGAGTCGGCTTGGGTGAGCAGGTTGGCGGCGGCGCGGATAGTGAGCACGCGTGATGATGTGGCGTGTGAGAGCGTGGTCTGTCACCGAAGCGTTTTGTGCGGTGCCATTTTACTGCAGGGATTAGGGATTAAAGGCTAGGGATCAATGCGGCACATTCGGCGATGTCATCGCGTGAAGTACGGGAAGTTGCGACGGTCTTTTTGCGTCGTCGCTGGGTCACGCGTGAAGCGTTCGTGGAGTGTGTTTGCGTCCTTCGCGAAAACTGGTAGTGTGCTTTTTGGCAGTGGGTACGTGCTCGTTGCACTGTTGCGCGTGGAATTTGTGCAGCGACATTCTTTGGCTATCTGCTGGCGGGTCACGCGAGCGCAGCGGTGGCAACGGTCGGAATTTTCATGCCCGCGTTTTTCTTTGTGGCGATTGGTGGTCCGTTCGCGCGACGTGTTCGACATTGGCCTGTTGCGGCGGCGGCGCTGGACGGCGTCAATGCGGCCTCGCTCGCGTTGATGGCCACGGTTGTTCTGCTGCCGGTGCGCGGCGTGTCATCAAGCGCGAGCGGGCTATTCATTGCGCTCGCGGCAACGTTTTTGTTGTTGCGTACACAGATTGGCGCGGGTTGGCTCTTGCTGTGCGGAGCGCTCGTGGGCATCGTGCAAGTCTTGCTCGTGAAAAGTTTGCAACGCAATTTCAACCGATCATCGCGATGCCCACGTGTTGGATAAACGGATCGTTTGTTGACGAGGCACTCGCGACCATTTCCATTTTTGATCGCGGCCTGTTGTTCGGCGACGGCGTATACGAGGTCGCCGCCATCCTCAACGGCCACCTGCTTGATGCCGACCTCCACCTTGCCCGGCTCCATCGGTCGCTGGGTGCGATCGGCATGACGTCGTCGATGACGTCAAATGCATGGCAGCGTGTAATGCAGTCGCTCGTTGATCAAAATGGAATTGTCGAAGGGTTGGTGTATTTGCAAGTCACGCGTGGTGTCGCAGAGCGCGATTTTCCGTTTCCAATCGATACGCCGCCAACGATGTTTGCGTATGCGCGCCCAAAATCGCTGCGCGCGGATCCGCACGCGAATGGCGTGCGCGTGCAAACCGTGGCGGATTGGCGGTGGATGCGGCGCGATATCAAAAGCACGTCGATGCTTGCGCAAGTACTCGCCAAGCAGGAAGCGCGCGCGTCGGGTGCGTATGAAGCGTTGCTGCACGAGGACGGCGTCGTGACCGAAGGCGGTGCGAGTACGTTTTGGATGGTGCAGCGCGGTATCCTCGTGACGCGCCCGCTTTCAAGCAAAATTCTGGCCGGCGTGACGCGTGACATCACGATCACACTCGCCGCGACGCTCGGTATCTCCGCGGTAGAGCGAATCTTTACGGTGGACGAAGCACGAGACGCCGACGAGTGCTTGCTGTCGAGCGCGACCGGATTTGTGTTGCCGGTAACGCATATCGACTCGCAGCCGGTCGGGAGTGGAGAGGCTGGTCCGATTGCGAAGCAATTGCGTGCGGCGCATCTCGCGCGCGCTATCTCCTGGGCGGTGCTTCCGTAGCGTTTTGCACGAAACTATCGCGCAACATACCCGCGCCCCTTCCACCGCACATTTCGACCGCGCGCAATCGCGACAACACAAATCCAGAGCAGCACCAACGCACCAAGCGGAGCCAGCACGGCACGCCACGCCGATTCGCGATTGAGTCGATTCGCTATGACAAAGGATGTTAAGACACCGGCTGTTGCGATGCTGCTCCAAACGAGTCCGCGCATCGCCCAAGGCTGTCCGAGCATGAATGCCACAACGCTTGCGAGCAACACGACGAACGGCAACAATATGCCCAACGGAAACGTCAACAACACCAACGGATAGATTGCGCGACCGACGGCACCACCACGCATCGCAAATCGACCACCCGCATACACATTCTTCCCCCACCCCTGGACAAGCGCACCGAGTCCGTCGTACATGCGCACACGCAATTGCTGCACCCCCAATGCCAACGACACCCGCTGCCCTTGCGACCAAATTGCCTGCGCCATCATCACATCTTCCGCAACGAAATCTCGCACCGCGAAATGCCCGCCAATTGCGTCGTACGCCGTTCGCGACAGCATGAAACACTGACCGTTCGCGATGACGTCACTTGCTGTGGTCGCACGCTCCATCGCTGCACCGCTGCCATACCGCGTCAGGATAAGTGTGAATACCGACGGTTGTACCGCGCGCTCCCAAACAGTCTCCATCAGCTGCCGACCAGCGACCGACATCAGCTCTACGCCGCGCTCACCCCGCAAGCGTACCGTGCGCGTGACGAGATCGGGTGCGTGCCGAGTGTCGGCATCAATAAACAGCAGCAAAGCACCCGTTGCTTGCGCTTGACCCGCTTGGCACGCCCACTGTTTCCCGAACCAACCCGGCGCCAAGTCCGGCGCGCGCACGAGCGTAAACCGCATGTCGCCGGCGGCAGCGTCGCGCGCCAGCTGCGCCGTGTTGTCGGTCGAATGATCGTCAACCACAATGAGTTCGAGATTTGGCCATGTGCTACTCAGCACCGAACGCACGCAGGACGCGATGTGCGCGGCTTCGTTTCGCGCAGGCAAAATCACCGAAACGCGCGGTGCATCCCTGGCCAGCGGCGGCGTGTCATCCACGTCATCCAGCGACGCGGTGTTGCGCAATCTCCCAGCAACAAGTGCGGGTGAAATCCACCACGGCAGCGCGGTGAGAATTGCAACGGAGACGGAAAGTACGGGGCTTGGCACGTGGTCAAACATGAACACTGCGCACCTTGCCGCACAGCGCGAGCACAAAACGACCGCATCTCGTGGCACGCTTGATACAGTCGAGGTACGTTTGCAGGATGACTTTCTCCAGCGGCTCTGCGCTGTTTGAGCCACCACGCCTGGCGTCCGGGGCACGTGTCGCACTCATCGCCCCGTCAGGGCCGTTGCGCAATGCAGACGATGTCGCGAAGGCCCAAGTGACCGCGCGCGCGCTCGGCTGGGAACCGGTTGTTGGGGCACATGTACACAGTCGCGATGGATATTTCGCAGGCGACGATGCGACGCGATTGCGCGACCTCGTGTGGGCGTTGACAGACCCTCGCATTGACGGCATTTGGTGCTTGCGAGGCGGGTACGGCGCGTCGCGGCTCCTGCCACACCTCCCGCGTCACAGCATACTTGAACATCCCAAAGCCCTGCTCGGCTACTCTGACATTACCGCGCTGCATGCAGCATGGAACAACGCCGGACTGGTGAGTTTTCACGCACCAACGGCGCGCGCGACGCTCACTGATTTTTCGCGGCAGTCGTTGGTGCGCACCGTGCAGGACGGCGCGGACGGGTGCGGCTCGCTCGGCGAGGGTACGGTGTTGCGTGAGGGCGTCGCGACAGGACGACTCGCGGGCGGCAACCTCGCGCTTGTGACTTCACTCTGTGGTACGCCGTGGGCGATTGACTTTCGCGGAGCCATCGTCGTTCTCGAAGACATCAACGAAGCGACCTATCGCATCGATCGTAT
>JAYTTR010000558.1:0-3630 GCA_043744935.1 Gemmatimonadaceae bacterium | reverse complement strand
GGTCGCGATTTCGTTTCGACACGTACCTCGTCGGAAACACTAGCTACGCGGGCAAGCCAATTCCCGGCGTACCGACTCACATGGCCCAGGCATGGCTCACCGCGCGTCACAACGGATGGTTCAGCACGCTGGAAACCACCGCGTCGTCGCGCGTAAGCGCCGATGATGCCGCCACCGTGTTCGCGTCAGGGTTTACCGCGTGGGCGTTGCGCGCGGGATTTGTATCTCACACCGCATCGCGCTTCACG
Organism: Gemmatimonadaceae bacterium; assembly: GCA_043744935.1. Lineage (GTDB taxonomy): Bacteria > Gemmatimonadota > Gemmatimonadetes > Gemmatimonadales > Gemmatimonadaceae > Gemmatimonas. The sequence continues at coordinate 3,382 of JAYTTR010000558.1, read as the reverse complement.
CTTGATCCGTCGGTCGGCATCGACAACCTCTTTGATCGACACTATGCATCGGCGGTCGTGATCAACGCCACGCGCAATCGCTACTTTGAACCCGCACTCCGTCGGCGCATATACGTCGCGTTGCGCACCGGTATTCGATAAATGTCCCGGAATTTGTCAATAAGTTTGAGACACTGGGCGAGTACGGTTTATGAAGCCGATTCGATGAAACGTTGTGTTTTTGGTAGCCTGATCCAGGCGGCCGCGGACAGCGGCGATGGAATGGGTGCACGATTGACGAATCGTGCGGGCGCGGCGCGACCGCTCAATGGCTTCGTTCAAGGCTCGACTTGGTTGTTCAGTCCCTAACCCCTACCGCCGAACCCCTATTGGTACTGTATATACCACGGCCTCGGCGTCAATCCCAGCACCTGCAGCGGCGTCAACATCTTCGTCCCGCTACGAATGTCATTCTTGTAAAACAGTTTAAACCCGGCGAACTGCACTGGCTCCGCATACACATACGCTGCGTACGAATCGCGCTTGAGACTTGGAGGACCCCACCCGTCCATGTCGATCACCACCTGTACGCGTGGATCGAGACGAATTTTTGATGCATTGGTCAGCATCGGTTTCGTAAATCGATGCACCACCAAAATCTTCGGTGGCAGATGTTTCGCGGTCACAAGCTTTGCTAACCAGTCAATCGCCCAATTCACGTCCGCCGCGTCGTACGTTCCGATTTTCTTGCCCGGCTTCTTGCCATCTTTCATGGAGAACTCGGGGTCCATGCCAAAGTGCATATCGGCGCGCGACAAGAATGGCTCAAGGCGCGGCAACTCTTGTTGAATGGTGCTGTGTCCAACTTGCACATCGAGAAACATGATCGCGTTTTTTTCGCGCGCCCATCCATACACTTTCTCGATTAATCCATCACTCATGCGCTGTCGATACTTCCCGTCTTTGCCGCTATCGCCTTGCGCTGTGACCGCAATGAGGTGCAACGCTGGCTGCACGGGCGTGGACGGATCGGCGGCGCGCCATGCGCTTACTTCGCGGTTCAATCGGGCAAACATTTCGTCTTTCGGATATTCGCCGAGTGCACCCATGCGTTTCGAGAGCGGGTTGCCGTAGTAGGCAACGATGCGCTTCGCTGGCAAAATACTGCCGGGTAACGGCGCCGGTCCCACTACGGGCCACGTTGGAACGGCCCTCCCGGCAAGTGCGCGCGCCGCAGCGGATGTACCGCCCGTGGGATATGCATGGCCCGCCACGCTATCGGTGTGTGCCTGTTGCGGCGATGCGGCCGCGGTCGCTTGGCGCGTATGGCGCTTCGTGATGGGTGACTTTTGCGCGTCGAGTGAAACAGGCGCGGAGGTGACGAGGACCAGCGCGGATAGCACAGCGAGAGAACGCAGCATGCGATACAGAAGAAGACGAAAAGAAATGCGGACGCGAAGTACAGACTGACGTCACGCAATGTAACGACCCAGGAGCACCGCTTGTCGTGATGTATTCCACGAGGATTTCTATCATGCACCACGTGAGCGTCCCGCACCCACCGCTAACCACAACGCCATGAGCCACACCGATATCGACGCTATCCTGCTTGACAGTTTTTCTGTGCACGACGGTGTGTGGGGCCTGGTTGGCTGCGACGACGATCGCCCCGTTTCGCTGTGGAGTTCGTATCACGCCGACCGCTGTGTACAACGCTTACGGGAATCGCGCGCCCGCATTGCCGCTGCCCAATGGGCATTGCACGACGTGACAACGCGAGGTGCCACGTCATGCGTAGCGAACGCTCAGCACACGCTTGCTGCTGCACGTGCCGATCGCGCCGTGTGGGATGCACAGGCGCGTCGACTCGAAGCGGCGCGGGTCAAGGATTCATTCGCGCCGAAAACGACGCCGTTTACCGAACTCGGAGAATGAACGGCATCCGCGCGTACGCGCCGCGCGGATCATTGTACGACACCAGCAACTCGAACTCGCGCGCGATACTGCGCGCGAGCTGATGCGCGGGATCGGTTCCCGCGAGCAGGTTCGTTGTCGCGTGCGCTACGGGGGTTGGCTTGCGATCCATCAACTCCGTCAACGTTTCAATGGCGGATTTCGGTCGTGGGTACTCTCGCACTTCATAGTCACCGGTAATACGTGCGAGGCCAGCCGCACTCTTCACCGCCGCGTCGAGTCCACCAATGGAATCCACGAGTCCGATGCGTATCGCCTCGCTGCCCGACCAGACGCGGCCTTCGGCAATCACGCGCACGGAATCTGGCGTCAGCTTGCGCGCATTGGCCACGCGCTCGATGAACGCGTTGTAGATCGCGTCCGTCCCGCGTTGCAGCACCGCCATTTCGTCGGCTGTACGTGGTCGTGCGATCGAGAGCAGGTCGGCGTAACGTCCGGTTTTCACCGTGTCAAACGTGATGCCGTTTTTGGCCGCGATACCTTGCACATTGGGCACGATCGAGAACACGCCAATTGACCCCGTGATCGTGTTTGGTTGCGCAAACACGCGCTGCGCTGCTGTGCTGATCCAGTAACCACCGCTCGCTGCCACCGTTCCCATCGAGACAACCACCGGTCGAGTGCGGCCAATCAATGCGAGTTCGCGCTCGATACGCTCGGAGGCAATCGCACTGCCACCAGGACTATTCACGCGTAGCACGATCGCCTTCACTTTCGGATCGTTGCGAATCTTGCGCAACTCTCGAGCAAGTCCATCGCCACCAATCGTGCCGTTGCCATTTTCACCATCCACGATATCGCCCTCGGCGTACACAATCGCGATTGCCTGGCTCGCACTAAAAGTACGATCCTTCGCACTCGCAATTCGGGCATATTCTTCGAGGCTCACTTGCGGCAAGGTCGCGACGTCTGGCCAATCAGCAATACGCGACGGGATTTTTTTGTCTGACCTCACGTCGCCCTTCACGCGCGTCAACTCTTGCAAGTCGGTAAGAACGTCATCGAAATACGCCACACGATCAACCAGGCGCGCCGTCTTGGCGTCCGCTGGTAAAATGATGCCTTGCGCATCCACAATGCCCTGCAGCGCCGTCGTGTCGACTCCGCGACTCTCGGCGATACCGCGCTTCACTTCACGCCACATATCTCCCAAATACGATTGCACCTGCTGTCGATTTTCCGGGCTCATGCTAGTGCGCGTGTACGGCTCGACCGCCGACTTGAAACGACCAACGCGACTGACTTGCACGCCAATCCCGTACTTCTCGAACAGGCCAGCAAAAAACACCTGCTCGGATGCCATGCCCGGCATCATCAACGAGCCAAACGGGTCGATCGTGACGACCGACGCCGTCGAAGCGATGTAGTAGTCGCGCGTGTCGGGATTCACCAGGAACGCGTGTACCGGCTTTTTCGATTTCCGAAAATC
>JAYTTR010000557.1:0-3644 GCA_043744935.1 Gemmatimonadaceae bacterium | reverse complement strand
GCAACGAATCGTACGCTTCGGCAATCGTGAGCTCGGTCATCGAATACCGCGCTTCCGGATCGGCTGCGAGCGCCTGCTTGAGTTGCTCCGCGCGACTGAAGCGACCGCGCAACGGAAAATCCTTGCGCAGCGGAAATCCTTCGCGATAGCTCTCCCAAAGCAAGATGCGTCGCAAGTCGGGATGTCCTTCAAAGCGAATGCCGAACATGTCGAAGCACTCGCGCTCCAGCCAATCGGCGCCGGCGTAGATATCCACGATCGACGCCACCGCGAGTGGTGCACGTTTCTCGAGCGAAACTTTGAGTCGCAAGAATTGTCGGCGACCGAGCGCGCGTAAATGCCACACGACTTCGAGTGGCCGTTCCGCTTCGCGATATTCAACGGCGGTCACGTCCACGAGATAGTCGTATCGTTGCGATGGCTCGTCGTGCAACCACTGCACGATGTCGTGCAACGCAGACGCGAGAACAAACACCGTCGTCTCGCCCCACGTTACCTCGACGCGCACGACGGCGACGCCAAACTGCGCGGTGAGCGCGGCCGCCGTTGCATTCACGGTGCCGCCTCGGTGCGGAATGCCGTGTTGCGTGACCGGCATGCTCTCGTGCGGAGACGCGCCGGATGGCGCGTCAGATTGAGCGGCGCTACTCACGGATTTGATCGTGTCTGGTTCACCGAATTGCCGAAGGGCTCGGACAGTTCATCGATCCGCGATGCGGGAATATAGAGCTGACTTGCCGGATCGGGCTCGATTTCGACGTGCTGCGTCCCGTCGCGCAAACGATCACGCGAGATTTTTTTCTGCAGCATGATAATCGCATGCATGAGGGCTTCAGGGCGCGGCGGGCAACCCGGCACATACACGTCAACGGGGATGATGGTATCGATGCCCTGCTCCACCGCATAGTTGTCGAACATGCCGCCGGTCGACGCGCATGCACCCATGGAAATAACCCACTTTGGCTGCGGCATCTGCTGATAAATACGACGAATGACCGGGGCCAATTTGTACGGCACGCGTCCCGCACAAATGAGCACGTCGGCCTGACGTGGCGAGTAACTGAGCCGTTCCATGCCAAAGCGTGCGAGGTCGAAGCGACTCGCGGCAGTCGACATGAATTCAATCGCGCAACACGCGGTACCAAACGGCATCGGCCACAATGATCCCGCGCGCGCCCAGTTTACCAAGAAGTCAAGTCGCGTGGTGATCCACCCATCGTGCGACGACGTTTCGGTGGACATTGGCGGCGACGTGACTGGCGTCATTCCCATGCGAGTGCTCCCTTCTTCCAGACGTACACGAAACCAACCACGAGGATGGCGGCAAACACCAGCATTTCACCGAGTCCAAAGAACGACAATTGCCCGGTGGGACACACGTCACTGATCATGGGAACAGCACACGAGAGTTGCCGATACTGCACGCCCCACGGAATCATGAACACCGTTTCGATGTCGAATACGATGAACAACATGGCGACGAGATAGAACTTGACGGAAAATCGCGCGCGCGCGTCGCCCAGGGGCGCGATGCCAGACTCATACGGTTGCGATTTGACGGCCGTTGGCTGCGCGCGCACCGTGAGATGCGCAACGCCGAGGATGACAACGGCGTTGAAGATGACGAATCCGAGCAGGAGCAGGACCGGCAGGTAGTTTCGAAGCATCGAGGCGTTGCGAGTCACGAAAGCGCTGACTTCGTGAAAGAATTCACAAAGGATTTAAGGAAATTAGTGACAGGACCGCCGCCTCTCAACGGCAAGGGCACGCGTGCGGTCACGGCCTCACCACGAATGTCAATATTTGCCGGCTCCGGCGCCGATTCATGAGGAATTCTTGGCACTCGGAAGTGCGCGCCTCTACCTTACCCGCGCTCCTCACCTGCGCAACGACGACGCTCGTCCACCCGAACACGACCACGATTATGGGGCTCTGCTCCGACCGCTGGATTACGCGCATGGCGCGCGAACATCGCATGATTGAACCGTTCGAAGATCGCCAGGTGCGCGAGGGTGTCATCTCGTATGGCGTGAGTTCGTACGGGTACGACATGCGCGTGGCGCGCGAGTTCAAGATCTTCACGAATGTACTGAGTTCGATCGTCGATCCGAAGGCATTCGATCCCCGCAGCTTCGTGGAGTTTGAAGGCGATTTTTGTATTGTGCCACCCAATTCGTTCGCGCTCGCGCGCAGTGTGGAGTACTTCCGGATTCCCCGCAATGTGCTGACACTGACGGTGGGCAAAAGCACCTACGCCCGCTGCGGTATTATCACAAATGTCACGCCATTCGAGCCCGAGTGGGAAGGATATGTGACGCTCGAGATTTCAAACACGACGCCGCTACCGGCGAAGATTTACGCGAACGAGGGCATTGCTCAAGTGGTGTTCTTCACCGGCGATGAACCACCGGAAATCAGCTACGGCGACAAAAAGGGCAAGTATCAAGGACAGCACGGCGTGACGTTGCCACGCATCTAGCGGCGAGATGCGTTAGGCCGCCGCGTACACATAGCGGCAGCCGAGATCCTGCGCACGCTGCAAGGCGACGACCATCGCGGGCACGACTTCAACACCCGGCAGCAAATTTGCGCGCGCCTCGTCGGCGAAGGCAGTGCGGGCAGCCGCGTCGGACCGCGCGGGCTCTGGGAGAAAGCGCGAGCCTGACGCGCGCAGCGAGTTGTTGCACGCGAGCAGGATGGCGCCACGCGCGATGAGTGCAGCCACGAGATCCGTGCCCTGCGGACCGTTAGGATTTTTCGTGCCCGTCATCAGCATTGTCTCGGCGATTGGATACTTGGCCCACATGGCATCATTGAACAGGAGCCCGATGGAGCGACCGTTTAATCCAACAACAACGCCGCTGTTCTCATCGCGCAATCCGTAACTACTTTTTTGCGTGTCGAGAAACGTGCGCGCCCAACCGATGGCGAGTCCGTCCGCGGCGAGATGCGAATGAAAGACGACGCGATGTGGGCCAGCGGCCGTCAATCGTTGCATCCACGGCTCGGGCTCACCGCTGTGGCCACCGGCCACCATAGCCTCGGCACGCCGCCCAACACCGGATAGCCCAAGCCCTGCACCGACCGATAACAATCGACCGAGAAACGTGCGACGTGGTGAGGAGCGAAGCGTCTCGTCAATCATGGTGTGCGCATCGAGGTGGGAGCGATTGGTGCAACGCGCCGTGGGAGTACAACGCGTATTGGTGGGAGTGGTTTTCCAGCGTCGCGCGCGCCGATAGTGGCATAGGCCACATCCATCGGCGCATCGCCTTTCGGCCAATCTCGTTCTTTGCCCGGATGATCTTGGCGTGGTTTACCGAGCACGTACGCCGCGACATCCGCCGCCTCTTGCGCGGTGAGGACGGAGGCTTTGTCATACGGCATGTTCTCGCGCACGAAGGTCGCGAATACCGTTTGACGGGCGAGCCCGGCCCCGATCGAATAACTGCGCGAGCCCACACTGCCGTCGCAAGTTTGGCGACACCGCGCCCGTCGGCCCCGTGACAACGCACGCACGTAATCGCGTACACCCGTTCGCCGTGCGTGACGTTACCGACAAGCTTCACGGTATCGGGCGCAGCGGGTCGTGGAAGCGCACCGAGTGCATCGAGATATGCGAGAATATCGCGCATCGCGGAACT
>JAYTTR010000556.1:0-3644 GCA_043744935.1 Gemmatimonadaceae bacterium | reverse complement strand
GCTCACGCTCAAGATTCAAGCAATTTTCAAGCATCAATCGCAGAAGGATTCCGCACCCTTCCCCGGTCAGGACGAGCGTGAATTCTGGCAACGTGTTGAACAGCGCAACAAAGCCACCTCGGCCCAACTGGATCGATTGGGTCTCGCCGAATACTTCGCCATGGAAGCCTATGTCATCGCCTAGCAACGCATCGTCGTGACCGGTCGGTTCAACCTTGTCGATTTGGCGGTGCTCCTCGTCTATCTGACCGGCACCACTGCGCTGGGCATGTGGATTGGACGTTCGCAGAAATCGGCCAACGATTATTTCGTGGCAGAGCGTTCGATCCCTTGGTGGGCCGTGCTGTTTTCGATTGTAGCGAGTGAAACATCAGCGCTCACGTTCATCAGCATTCCGGGACTTGCATACACGGGAAATCTTGGATTTTTGCAAGTGGTCGCCGGCTACATCATTGGTCGATTTGTCGTATCGTTTACGCTGCTGCCAAAATACTTCGAAGGGCAACTGGTCACCGCGTATGCATTGCTCGAAACGCGATTCGGATTAACGACACGGCGCTTCACTTCGATAGTGTTCATGGGTACGCGTGCGCTCGCCGATTCGGTTCGCGTGTTTGCCACCGCCATTCCGGTGGCGCTGATTATCGGCCCGGCGTTGCCAAAGGCGTACGCAATGCCCACCGCGATCATCGTCCTAGGTTTGCTCACCGTGATTTATACATATCGCGGTGGCATGAAAGCCGTGGTGTGGACCGAGCTCGTACAAGCAGCCGTGTACGTCATCGGCGGCATCTCTGCGATCGTGCTGATTGGACAATCCGTCAGTGGTGGATGGAGTGAGATTCTTCGGCAGGCCGGAGCGGCAGGCAAGTTGCAGGTCATCGATATGTATACCGGATTCGACAAGCCACACACCATTTACGCTGGGCTGATTGGTGGTGCGTTTCTCGCGATGGCATCGCACGGCGCGGATCAGCTCATCGTGCAGCGATTGCTTTCGAGCCGTTCGCTGAAGGACGCGCAACGTGCGTTAATTGGCAGCGGTTTCGTGGTCTTCGCGCAGTTCACCCTGTTCTTGATGGTGGGACTGGGCCTCTGGGTCTTGTTTCAAGGACGTGTGTTCGCGGCAGCCGATCAAATTTTTCCGAGCTACATCGTTGAACGCATGCCGCATGGCTTGGTCGGGCTGATCGTTGCCGCAATTGTGGCCGCAACCATGAGTACGCATTCGGGCACGATCAACGCGCTGGCCGCATCCACAACACACGATATCTATTTGCCGCTAACCGGTCGTCGCGCCGATGATCCACGCACGCTCAAGGTAGGCAAACTATTTGCGCTCGCGTGGGGTATTGTCCTGACCGTTGGCGCCTTGCTCTTCAAGGAACAGGGAACGCCGGTCGTCGTCATTGCGCTATCAATTGCATCGTTTACCTACGGTGGATTGCTCGGTGGATTCTCGCTGGGATTATTTTGGAAGCGGGCAATTCAACGGGATGCATTACTCGGCATGAGCGTCGGTATTGGGTGCATGGCGTTCATTGTTTTCGCGAAACAATTCGTCGTTGCGTTTCCACAGTTGACTAATACGCTTGGTCCGTTCGGTTCGATTGCGTGGCCGTGGTATGTGTTGATCGGCACGTCGATTACGTTCGTGACTGGCGTTCTTTCATCGCTGACTCATGCGGCACCACCAGCGGTGCCGCCTACTCCAACAGGAACTCGCTCATGAGCGTCGGTCCCCTTGATCCGATGCCGCTCGTTGTTGGCGTTGATGGCGGCGGGAGTCGCACACGCGTGCTATTGGCCGACGCGAATGGCACCATCCTGGCGAGAACGGAAGGTGCGGCGACGGCACTGAAGCCGGGCCACGAGTCCGATGCCGCCGAGATCATCAAGGCCTTGATCGCTGACGTGTTGTCGATGGCTGACCGCGCCGAAACGCGACCAGCGGTGTGTGTTGTGGGCGTGGCGGGCGCCGGCCACGAGCGATCGGCACAAGCGCTGTGGTCAGCGTTGGCCTCGCGGCGCATTGCCGATGACGTCTCCGTACAGCCCGATGCGACAATTGCACTTGACGATGCGTTTGGTGACTCGTCGGGCGTGTTGCTCATCTCCGGTACGGGCTCTGTCGCCTTCGCGCGTACACCCGATGGCAGACTTGAACGCTGCGGTGGCTGGGGGCCAAATATCGGTGACGAAGGCAGCGCGGCCTGGTTGGGACGTCGTGCGTTGAGCGTCATTACTGCAGCGCAGGACGGACGTGAACCCGAAACGGCACTGGGCGGTGCGGTACTTACCGCATTGGAGCTTGAGTCACTCGAAGATCTCATTCCGTGGGCCGCCACCGCGACGCCCGGCATATTTGCAACGCTCGCACCAGTGATTGGCCAAGTGGCTGCTACCGGTGATCTCCGCGCAAATGCGCTGATCAGTTTGTGCGTCGAAGAACTTACACTCCACGTTCGCACGCTTGCACGGCGTTGCTTCACGGACGAACGCGCTGCGGTACCAGTCGCGTTGTCCGGCGGTTTGCTGTCGAAAGGGTCACTCGTGCGGAAACGCCTGGAGCAGCGCATGAAGAGTGCGGTGCCGGGTGCGACGGTGCGCAGCGAAGAAGTCGATGCCGCGCGTGGTGCGGTGCGACGGGCGCGGCGACTGCTTGGTGTTGAGGTGTAAGAAGGCGCTATCTACGCAAGCGCCACCGCGCCTTCCCCTGGAATCTCCAACACGCCTTCCCATCTCGCCATCACTGCCGTCGCGAGGCAGTTGCCAAGCAAATTCACCGATGTGCGTGCCATGTCCATCACGGCATCAACGCCGAGTATGACCGCGATGCCTTCCAATGGCAGTCCAAATTGCGCGAGTGCACCTGACAATATGACAAGCGACGCGCGCGGTACCGCTGCCACACCCTTCGACGTCAGCATGAGCGTGAGCATCATCAGCAACTGCTGACTGATGGGCATGTTGATGCCGGCGGCCTGCGCAACAAAGACCGAAGCTACCGCCAGATACAACGTCGAGCCGTCAAGGTTGAACGAATATCCCGTTGGCAACACAAACGACACGATGCGTCGCGGTACACCGAATTTCTCCATCGCCTGCATGGCCTGCGGGAATGCAGCTTCACTCGACGCGGTCGTAAACGCGATCAACCACGGCTGCTGTACCGTGCGCCAGAAACGAATGATGGGAATACGCATGATCAGCGCAACCGGAACCAGCACCGCGAGCACGAAAATAATGAGCGAGACATAAAGCGTACCCACAAGCTTGGCGAGGTTGAGCATGACACCCAACCCACTCTTGCCGACAGTCACGCCAATGGCCGCACCGATACCGATAGGCGCATACACCATGACGACGCCGACAAATTTGAACATCACGTCGCTCATCGACTGCAGCCAATCGAGCATCACCTTTTTTGATGGACCATCCACGCGGGCGAGGGCGACCGCGAAGATGATGGCAAAAAATACGATCTGCAATACTTCGTTGTTCGCCGCCGCTTCAAAAAAACTTTGCGGGACGGTGTGCTCGAGCACCGAACTGAATGTCGGCGTTTTTGTCGCCATGGCCTTGAACTCGTCGGTACCGCTCGTCGCCAGCTGCACACCAACGCCCGGCTTCACGAGGTTCAC
>JAYTTR010000555.1:0-14402 GCA_043744935.1 Gemmatimonadaceae bacterium | reverse complement strand
ACGAACGACGTGGCAGCGTCAGCGCACCTTGGAATACGACCGACCGTTGCTCGAGACGCGAGTCGGCAACGAGTTCGAGCACGCGGCCAAGATCGGTGAAGATGCGCGTGTCGGCGTTGTTGGTGCGTCCCGCACTGGTGATCAGCGCCGGCGGCACAAACACGCCACGCCCACCTTCGATGGTGAAGTACGGGTCCTTCACCATGTTGCGATCGAAGTACTGGAAGTTGTCGACCGTGCGCGCCCAGTAGCCAAATACACCGAGCTGCGCGCGCCACACACGGTATTCGTAACCGGCACTCAGCTTCCACGTCGTCGGCACGCGGAAGTCCTTGCCGAAGTAGTTGATGTAGGCGGGAATCGAAGACGGTGATACACCCGCCGGGATGCCGGGCACGGTGGAGAGGTCGCGACGATAGCTTGGGAAATCGGCGCGCGGTGCCAGTGCACCAACCTGGATGATGTCGACGGCTTCAAGACCGCTCTGCAGGATGTGATTGACCTGCACATTGTACGGCGGCTGGCTGCTGAATCGACCTGCGCCCACTCGCACCACGTGCCGGCCGTCGCCTTGGATGTCCCATGTTGCCTGTGCGCGCGGCGACAGCATCCAGTTGTTCGGCTTGACGTCCGTACGCACACCGAGACGCTGATCGACGAGCGGGTTGTAGGCGGCGCCGGTGAGGAACGTGACACCATCGAGTCGCACTCCTGTTGATGCTGTCAGCGTGCGGCCCAGTGACCACTCCGACTGCGCGAAGAGCGAAAGATCGGCAACGGTGAAATCCGCAGTCGTTCCACCGATCTTGAGCGGCACTTGTCGGCTGTAGCGCGCAGGGGTCTGCGCGTCGAGTTGCGCGAGATTGTCGAACTCGAAGAGGCCGCGCTGCTCCACGGGGAGATAGCGCGCGATCTTCGTGATGATGTTGTCGGTGCCGAGCGTGATCGTTTGCGAGCCACGATTCCAGTAGAGCGTGTTCGCCAGCTGGAACTGCCGTTCGTTGTAGTGTTCAGGCGCGAGACGATTGCCGCCGAACTGCACGGTGACGGTGCGACTGGAGTTGTCCGGCAATTTGGACGCGATGCGCACGAAACCGCGCGGCAGCTCGTTGCGCGGAATCCGCTCACGCGTGAAGCGCAGCGCCTGCAACTTGAACTCGTTGACGAGATTCGACTGGAATATCGAGCGCAAAGAGAGCAGCGAGCCGTAGCTGTTCACCTTGGCGCCGCCGCGACTCTCGGCGTAGTGCAACGTTTGGTCGGGGCCGATCTCTTCGGGATCTTCGTAGAGCGTGGTGTTATTGCGCAACGTGAGGCGGTGCAGCGGCGAAACCTGCCAGTCGACGCGTCCGAAAAATGCCTGCGACAGCGGCTTCCGCGAGAAGACGCCCAACTGTTGCTGCATCGTATCCAGACCGTACTTGCGCGCGAGAATCGATGTCATGCGCGCGAGCGAGTCGCGCGCGATTCCCAGTTCGATCTCGTCAGACGGACCGCGCACGTTGGTCACCTCGAGCGGCAGCGACTGATCAGTGCGATCGTACACAGTGAAGAAGCTGACTTTGTCCTTGATGATCGGACCGCTGAAGCTGATGCCCTGCTGCCTCACCTTGAAGTTCTGCGCTGGCACTCCGCGCAGATCGGCCGCGGTCAGTTGCTTGTCGCGGTAATACGAGAAGAGAGAGCCATTGAAATTGTTGTTCCCCGACTTGGTCACGGCGTTGATCAGTCCTCCGCCCTGCCGTCCCTTACTCACATCGTACTCGTTCGTGACGATCTCGAATTCGCGGATCGCTTCGACAGTCATTGTGAGCGGACCGGCAAACGTCTGCCCGGTGTTGTTCATCTGCGCTCCGACGCCGTCGATGCGCACATCCGTGCTCATGGGGCGCGCACCGGCAATACTGGTTCCGTTTCCTGCGAGCGGCGAGAGCTTGGTGAGGTCCTGAAAGCGCCGATTCTGGTTCGGCAGCTCCTTCACCTCCTGCTCGCCGATGCGGGTCACGGCGCCGTTGCGCTCGATGACGCGTGTCGGTTCCGCCGATACGGTCACTTCAGGCAATTGGACCATGCTCGAATTGAGCTTGAAGTCGACCGAGACGACGCTACCGATGTTGAGCATGACGCCCTCTCGACTGGCCGACCGGAATCCGACGGCGCGAACCGTAATCCGATACGGTCCGCCGAGTGGCAGCTGCGTGACGCTGTAGCGCCCACGATCGGACGAGCGCACCTGCTGGAGGAATCCGGACGCGAGGTTCCGGATCTCGACGGTCGCACTCCCGACAGGAGTACCGGCACTGTCGCTGAGTTGCCCGCGAATGCTCGCGTCGGTGCCTTGCGCGCGAAGCAATCGCAGCGGCAGCACAAGCAGCAGCGCACAGACGTGCCGCATCGCCCGTGTGCGATGCGCGAGAGACGAATAATTCGTGATCATGAGACCGGAGCGGGAGGGGCTCTTTGGCACGCATGAGCGCGCGCCACAAGCCGTCAGGATCGAAGGGCCGCGTCACGAAGCGGTACATCGTACCGTCACCGATTCGATACGAACTGACTACGTTCGGCACCATCGTCGTGCATTTGCTATCGGGATGTCGAGGTGGCCCGACACAACGACTGCCCTCACCGTTTCGGCATGCTCCGGCTTACCGAAGGCGGTCTCTATTTCGAGGCCGCCGATCCGTGGGCGCCGCGCAAATTCGCGTCGAGTATCAGGGCGAAGCATGGCTTGTATCAGGCGACTACAAGACCGACGCCGACCTCACGTGCACACCGTGGGAAGCAATGCGCTGCCACACGTTCTTCACCGAAAGCGCGTTTGATTCACCGATCCATCGCTGGCCTTCGCAACAGGTCGTGTTCGACGAAATGAATGCATGGTGGCGTGCGAAGGCCGCCGAAGATCTCACGAGGCGACAGAGCCACTCGCGTTTCAGGCGATGTAATTCCCGGGCTGCTGGTGCCGCTCGTTGAATTGCTCGATTGAACACAATCGCGAACGACGCGACGCGTGCGTTTCACAAGCCAACGCTGGCGTAATCACCTGGGCCTCGGCCTGCCGATCACAGTCGATTGTACGAAGCCGACGAACGACTGCATCGACAAATAGTTGTCGCGAGCGCGGGGCCGCGATTGATCGCGCTGCATGACAGCGTCAAGCCGCAGGCCGAACGCTCCATCCGCATGTACATCAGCTTGCTCGCGAGCGACATCAATGCGTCAGTAGCCGAGCATGCGGCGATTGTGGGCGCGATTCGCGATGGGAAAGCCGATCAGGCGCAGCACGCTGTGCAGACAAACTGGCGTCACGCGGCTGATCGGATCGCAACAGTGATTGGAATTGCAGGGGAACGCGGGAACTGGTGAGGTCGTGCGTTGTTCGACGCGCAACAGTTAGAGCGATCTCCTCGTGATGTTCGCTACGTCGCCCAGCCGCTCACTGCCGATCCGATAGTGCCGCACATAGTCCGCGATCGCAGCGTCCAGCGACGTCGGCTCTGCGCTGAACCCCGTCGCGCGCAACCGCGAAACATCCGCACGCGTGTGATACTGATAGCGGTCACGCATCGACTCGGGCATCTCGATGTATTCGATGTTCACATCGCGATGCATCGCGGAGAATAGCGCGTTCACCAACGCATTCCACGTGTGCGCGACACCCGAGACGATGTTGTACAGTCCGTGCGCCGTCGGATGCATCGCCAAATGCAACGACATGTTGACGACATCCTTGATACTCCCGAAGTCGCGCGTCGATTTGCCGAGGCCGCGCACGTTGCCTTCATGATCCTCGCGATAGGAATTTCGATTCGGGTCGGTCAGGGATACGACGCGATCGCCGACCGCGCGAGCACCGACCGACGCTCGACGGCGGGCCCCCCCGCCCGCTGGCGCGCCTCGTGCGCCGTGAGCGGCGGTCCCGGCGGGGGCGGCGATCCCGGCGCGTAAAAAGTGTCTCGGCGAATTAAGGAGCACTTCACGTAGCCTCAGGCGTACGCCACGGCATTGCTCACGACGGCGGCCCGCGGTGACGACGCTCGTCTTCAGGCGGCGGCATCCTCGATCTGCTCGGTGCTGTGTCCCACGTGCGCACCGACGTCTACCGCTACAAATTTACGGCTTATGCCAATAATTGATCGCCTCAGCGCCTCACTGGTCGACCGCTACACCGTGGTTCGCGAACTTGGTGCCGGCGGTATGGCCACCGTGTATCTCGCGCGCGATGTGAAGCACGATCGCGACGTGGCGATCAAGGTCTTGCACCCGGATCTCGGTGCCGCGCTCGGCGCCGAACGATTTCTGGCCGAGATCAAGACCACTGCGCGGTTGCAGCATCCGCATATTCTGCCGCTCCTCGATTCCGGTCAGGCCGACGGGTTGCTGTACTATGTGATGCCGTACGTCGAGGGAGAGACACTGCGCGGCCGACTCGAGCGCGAGGGACAGTTGCCAATCGCGCACGCGGTCCGCATCGCGCGCGAGGTCGCCGACGCGCTCGGCGCCGCCCATGCGGTGGGCGTCATTCATCGCGACATCAAGCCCGAGAACATCTTGTTGCAAGGCGATCACGCGCTCGTCGCCGACTTCGGGATCTCGCTCGCGGTACAGAGTGCGAGCGGGGCGCGTATGACACAAACCGGGCTCTCCCTCGGCACCCCGCAGTATATGAGCCCCGAGCAGGCAATGGGAGAGCGCACCCTCGACGCTCGAAGTGATATCTACGCTCTTGGGGCCGTCACGTACGAAATGCTTGCTGGCGAACCGCCGTTTACCGGGAACTCGGCGCAGGCCATCGTTGCAAAGGTGCTCACCGAACGGCCCGTGTCATTGCGCACGACGCGTGACACAGTGGGCGTTGCCTTGGAAGACGCGGTGTTCACCGCCCTCGCCAAACTGCCGGCGGATCGCTTTGCGACTGCCAGGGAATTCGCGCAGGCGATTTCCGCCACGCCGCACGCATCATCGACCGGCGCCGACAGCGCCACGCGCGTCGAACGGTCGAGCGTGCGCCGAGCGTTCACGGTGGCAGCCGCCGTGGGCGTCCTGGCGCTCGCGATCGGCATCGTCGCGGGGCGCCGGCTCGGGTCAGCCGAAGATGCGCTTGAAGCCGGCCGCTCGACGAAAGTGACCTGGGATCAGGGGATGCAGGTGACGCCCTCGCTCTCGCCCGATGGCAAACGCGTCGCGTACGCCGTCTCCGACGGACGTCGTTCCCGCATCTATGTACGCGCCGTCGATGGTGGACGCAGCCAGCCGCTCACCGATGATTCCACGGCGGTGGAACACCGGCCGCGCTGGTCACCAGACGGCGCGCGCATTCTGTTCGTCAGCAATGGGCACGCGGTCAGTGCGCCCGCCGGAGGAGGAGCAGTGCGCCAGGAAGTATCGACTCCCGGCGAGATCATGAGCGCCATCTGGGCACCAGACAGTAAGCGAGTCGCCTACATCGTTGGCGACTCGGTGTTCGTGCGCGAGGCTGACGGTCGATTGCGTCGCATCGCGACCCTGCACCAGCCCGACCTGTGTGACTGGGGGGTGAACGAACGCATTGCCTGCGCTGTCGGCAACACGTGGTATCTGCGACCCGGGAGTTTCTTCAACAACAGCGCCCCGTCGTGGATCGCCGTCATCAATCCGGCAAGCGGTGTGTGGACCGCCGTGACCGATTCGAGTGTGGTCCACGAGTCGCCGCGTTGGTCGGCGGATGCGCACGCGCTCTTCTTCGTCGCCAACCAGGATGGGCCGTACGACGTCTATGCCACACGAGTGAACGGCCAAGGCCTGCCCGTTGGCCATACTCGTCACTTCACCGCAGGACTCGGGCCGCGCGTCATCTCGGTCGCCGCGGACGGACGACACATCGCGTTCGATGTGATGGAGTCGACGTCGAATGTGTGGTCAATGCCGCTCGCCGATCTCGGGCACACGACGGCGCGTCGGGTGCAACACACGTTCGGGACGCAGATCGTCGAAACCTTCAGAACATCGCTCGACGGAAAGTGGCTGTACTATGATTCCGATGTATCCGGGGAATTTCAGCTCTGGCGCCAGCGGCTTGCGAACGGGACGCCTGAGCAGCTAACGAATCTGCCGCGCGCGTTGTTTTCACCGAGCCCGTCGCCGGACGGAAAGTCCGTGGCGTTTCATTCGAACCACAATGGCCGGCGTGATATCTTCGTGCTGCCACTCGACGGCGGGCCAAACGAGCAGGTCACGGCACCGCCGCTGCAAGGTGCCAGTCCCGATTGGTCACCCGATGGCCGGACCCTGTCGTATTTCCAGTTCGATGCGCCCGGCAGCATCCTCCTCGCCCATCGCGATGCGATGGGTCATTGGGTTACAAGGGCGCGCACGAATTTCGGTGCGCACGGAAGATTTTCGCCCGACGGATGACGCATCGTCTTCACGCAACAGGATGGGAGCGGGGCTTGGGTAATGCCGACCGACTCGGGCGCCCCGACTCCACTGTTTGACCTACACGCGCCTGGTGCGCCTCGCATGGAAGCCTGCGAGTATGGTTCGGCGGATGCGATTTACTGCGCGGCCCGCGACGTGCAGCAGCGACTAGCCTTGTATCGCATCGTCCAAGGGGCGATGCCACAGTTGCTCGGGCCACTCGACGACGGGCTGCTCCAAGCCGAAGCCCGCGGCCTTCGCGTCACCATTGACCGCGTCTTCTTCACACTGCACGAGCAGCGGGCCAACATCTGGATGATGGAGCTGCGCGGAAGTCCCTGAACTGTTCGGATGTTTCCCGCGAGACGGTGAGCCGGTCTCTCGCGAAACCGAGATCACGGAGTGATTCGTTCACGCGCAAGCGGCCCAATTACCGTCTCCCACCCTCGACCGGCGACAGTTTGATCATCTTCTCACGGACCGCCCGTACCTCCGGCTGCAACTCCGGCTCGGCATTCTTCCAGAGCTCCACAAATTTCCCGTAGTTCTCCAGCGCCTTCCTGCTATTGCCCGTCGCTTCGTAGAGTTCGCCGAGCCGGCGATACGTTCCGGCGAGAAATGTTGCGTCCAAATACACGTTTGGATCTTTCAGCGCCGCAAACTTTTCGTAGTACCCGACCGCCGAGTCGGCTCGTCCCGCCTGATCGTGCGCCTGCGCGAAGAGTTGATACGCGTACTTGCCTTGGATCTCGAATCGCTGGTCAGCCGTCCGAAGGAGCGCCAGCGCCGTGTCCCACTTTTGTTCGGTCAGCGCGACGTGAGCGGCAAAAAACGCCCGAGCGCCGATGACGTCCGGCACCACCGTGGCCAAGTCTCGCTCGAACCCGACCAGCGCCTGACGCGCCACTACAGGATCTCGCATGCGGTATGCGAGTACCGCCAATCTCCGCCAGGCACGTTCCTCTACAGGAATCTCGGACATCGGTGCTCGCGCGAGCACTCGTGCAAGCGCAGCCCGCGCTCCGGCCCCTCGATCGACTCCGGCTCCCATGTTGTACACAGAATCGAGTGCGAGCTCCAGTGCGCCACCCTTCGTCTTGTCCGCACGGGCAGTCTGCTCGTCGGCGACGACCGTCCACTTCAGGGCTTCGTGCGGCTGACCGCGTAGCTCGGCGATGAAGCCGGTGACTCGTGCGCCCCCGGACACTGTCGCAAGCGTCTTGCCGCTCTTGAATGCGGCCGTCGCGATCGAATCCACGGCGTTGAGATCGTCGTGTCCCCATGCAACGTAGATGTCGGCGCGAAACAATTCTGAACTCTTCGGGAAAAGCGCGCGAAAAGCTTGACGGGTGGAATCGAGGCCGCTGATCTGCCCGAGCTGAATTTGTTCTGCCATCAAATTCGTGAACGCGCCCCCGAAACTTCGCGGCAGTTTGGTGACCTGCCGGTAGAGCGCGGCGGCGCGCGACCACTCGCGCTTCTGGTCTAAGACCACGGCGAGATTGTTGAGCGCCGCCGTGTTCGTCGAGTCGATCGCCAGCACCCCTTCGAACGCGGCGATCGCCTTCTCGGGGTCTTGGGTCGGGCCGCGCACGTAATAGTAGCCTTCGGTCAGCAGGCGCTCCGTCTCGGTAAGGTGATCCCGATGTCGAAACGCCGTCGCAACCGCCGCTAGCTCCCGTTTCTTATCGCGCCGAGCGTTTCCGAGCAACACGGCGATCTTTCGCCACGCCATCGCAAACGACGTGTCGATGGTCACCGCTTCCTGCAACAACGCGAGTCCCTTGTCGGTATCGCCGAGCTCGTCGGCGGCGAGCTGACCCGCGACGAATTTTCGCAACGCGGGAAGCGACGACGTGGACACGCGGTCGAGTGCCGACGATTGCTGGATGTTTCGCAACGATTCGCCCGCCCGCTCGCGTACGCTGCGCGAGAGCTTTCCGAGCGCCTCGATCAGTTGATTGTCGTCGGCGGCTGTCTCGCGGAACGTCACGAGGTCGCTGCCATCGAGGGCATTGACGAGCCGCGCCGAGACGACGTAGCCATTGCCGAGACGTACGACTTCGCCATCGAGCACCGCCTTCGCACCCTCGCGCGTCGCGATCTCCCGGGCAAGGTCGAACGGAACCGCGCCTTCGCGCGGCCGCTGCATCATCGCCAAGATTTCGCGCACATTCGTGCGGGTCAGCACCTTGAGTGAGGTGGACTGCGCCAGATCGGTGCGCAACGCCTCGGCGACCGTCCCGCCGAGTGTCGAGTCGTTGGCCGGGCTACGAAAATCGGCGACGATGATCGTCTCCGTTGCCCCGAACGTTCCCTTGCCGCGCAGCGAACCGAACGGGCCGACCCCCAGCGTGCGCATCGTCATGAAGCCGCCGATCAGGGCGACGAACGCCCCGCCGGTGTAGAGGGCACCGCGAGCGGTCTTGTACCAACTCACGTGCGGCGCCGCCTTCAACGCCATCCACGCGATGGTACCGTGCGTGAGGGAGGGCGTTCCCCCCGGCGTATAGGTCGGGGTCGTCGCCATTGCCCGACGCGCCACCCGCTGCACGTACCCGGTCCACAACACCACGGGAAGTCCAAGCGCCATGAGAATCAAGGCGCCGGGGAACACCCAGTCGGGCAGGCCGATAACAACGATCGCCGCCTTCGTGACCAGTGCGACCACGACGAACACCGCCGCGTAAATCACCAGCGCCTTGCGAAACATTCCCGGACCGCCGAGGAGCACCGGCGGCATTGACGGCATACCGCTCCCGCTCGTGATGGTTTCGAGCGAGCGGACGATATCGTTGGCCTGCTGAGGCCGTTTGTCCGGCTCCTTCTCGAGGCACCGCATCACGAGCTCGCTGAGGGCCGCCGGCACGTCGTTGCGGAGCTCGGCGATCGGCTTCGGTGCCTCGCTCATTTGCGCGGCGAGCATCCGCTGCGGCGTGCGTCCCGCGAAGACGGCGTGCCCCACCAGCAGCTCGTAGATCATCGCGCCGAGCGAGTAGATGTCGGCGCGGTGGTCGACATTCGGGTCGCCTGCCGCCTGCTCCGGCGCCATATAGGCCGGGGTGCCAATCGAGGTACCGATCTGGGTGAGCGTCGCATTCCCCGATGCGGAGCGCGCGGCACTGATCGCCTTCGCGATGCCGAAATCGGTGACAACGGCGGCGCCCCCCGACAGCAGGACGTTGTCAGGTTTGATGTCGCGATGCACCACGCCTCGCTGGTGCGCGTAGGCGAGCGCGCGCGACACATCTCTCATGACGCCGAGTATGTCCGATATGGACATCGCCCCGTGCGCGAGATGCGCACGGAGCGATTCACCGTCAACGAACGGCATGGTGTAGAACGGCAGGCCATCGGTCTCTCCCGCCGTGAGCACGGGGACAATGTTTGCCTGCTGTAATCCCGCGACGGTCTTTATTTCGCGTTCGAACCGTTCGACGGAAAGCCCTTGCGCGAGCTCCGGCGACAGGACTTTGATCGCGACGGTACGACCGAGCCGTACTTCCTCGGCTGCGAAGACCCGACTCATCCCTCCTCCGCCGAGTTCGCGATCGATGCGATAGGCATCGCCGAGGGATTTTTGTAGCTGCGAACGGAGGTCGAGGGTCAAGCGGAGCCCGAACGTGGTATGAAAGCGGAGGCGACGAGCATCGCGAATGTATAGAAACGAGAAGTCGTTGGCCAGACGATTGTTGACGTCGTCGCAGGAAATGCAGACACTTCTGAACTAGAACAATGTTCGCGTTGTGTCTGTCTCCCGTCTACGACACGCGTGAATGGTACGGCGGTGGCACTGGTGACTCGCCGCGACGCGAAACTGTCGCGGCCAAGTTGAGGCACCACCAGATCGCGATGCGTGAACAGGCCTACCAGTTCCAGCCACTTTGAACAGCGGCGTGTCCTGATAACGCCAGTCGCGCGCGTGTCCTGAACGCGCTCGGGCTGCTAAACGACGACGAACTGATCGTCACATCGTCCGCGTGCGAATGGCCGCCGTGACGGTGCGGGCGGCGACGCGGGCGATCTCCCCGAGAGGCGGCGGCGATAGAGACAGTACGCGCGCAGCCGCTGCGGGATGGTGAGCACCACCGGCCGATGCAGCACCGGCGCGAGGAGCGTGGCCTCGAGCCACTGCGTCCAGACGGCGAGGCGCTTGGCGTGCCAGCTGAGGTAGCAGTAGCGGCAGTTGCACGAGAAGGCGAGCAAGCGGTGGAGATGATCCGACACCAACCGAACGAGCGGCCTCGGCGTCGCACCGGTCAGGTCTCACTCGACAGGCGGCCCCGGCCATTGTATGTTCGGCGGCTAACAACCGAAGAGAACACCCACGTTCGCCCCCGACCCCCGATGACGAGCTTATCGCGCATCGCCCGAGTTGCGCTCGTACCGCTCGGATTGACAGTTGGTGCCGCCACCCACCCGCACGCGTCGATTGTCGTCGCGCCGAACGACAACCGCCACAGTGCCGGAACGCTCGCGAACGGTGTTCTGACCGTCGCACTCGAGACGGTGAATGGCGTGTGGAAAGCCGAGGGTGAGTTGGGGAAGGGGCTCGAAGTCGCGGCGTTCGCTGAAACAGGAAAAGGCGCGACGACACCGGGGCCGCTGATTCGCCTGGTGGTTGGCAATCAGGTGCACGCGACGATCCGCAATACGCTCGACAAGCCCCTGTTCGTTTATGGCTTCGGCAGGACGGCGCGCGGCTTTGCCGACAGCGTGATCATCGCGCCCAATACCTCAGCCGACGTGCGGTTCACCGCGACGAAGCCCGGCACGTTCTTTTACGTCGCCAAGCGCGGCGCGTTCGGTGGCGGCCGCGACGCCGAGGATTCCCAATTGCACGGCGTGATTGTCGTGGATGCGCCGAATGCGAAGATCGATCCGCTCGATCGCGTGATGGCGATTTCATGGTATGTCGTCGAAAATCCGAAGAGCCCGAACGGAATTGCAAAGGGAACGATGGCGATTAACGGCCTTTCGTGGCCGCACACCGAACGGCTCGACTACGCGCAGGGCGATTCGACGCACTGGCGGATCGTGAATTTCACAGAAGTCGATCATCCGATGCATTTGCACGGATTCTATTTCCGGCTTGACGCCGTCGGCGACGGAACGTCGGATACACTTTACAGTGCTTCCCAGCGGCGGATGGCGGTAACCGAGGTCGCGATGCCGTATTCGACGTTGGCGATTTCCTGGAAGGCTGCGCGCCCCGGTAATTGGATTTTTCACTGCCACTATGCGGCGCATCTCGCGGCGAATCTCGCACTCGATACGCACGACGGCGTGACGGACCTGGCGGCGATGGAGATGCATCCGGCAGACGCGCCGCATCAGATGTTCGGACTCGTGATGGGTATTCGCGTGAAGCCGCGCGGTGTGCAGCCGGTGGAGGGGCCGGTAAGCCGGTCGATTCGTATCGAGCAACGCGAGCGCCCTGGCATGTACGGCGATCAGCCGGGAATGGCGTTTGCGATCGACGGAACGCCGGAGTCGGCGGGCAAAGATGCGATGCCGATACCTGGGCCGACGCTCGTGCTCGAGCGCGGCCAACGGGTGGCGGTGACGACGGTGAATACAAGTACGCAGCACGCGACGATTCACTGGCATGGCATCGAACTGGAGAGCTATTCCGACGGCGTGCCCGGGTGGAGCGGCGCAGGGTCGGCCGTGCTCCCTGCCATCAAGCCGCGCGATTCACTGACGGTGAGGTGGACGCCGCCGCGCGCCGGCGCTTTCATGTATCACTCGCATTTCAACGAAGCACAGCAGATGGGGAGCGGGCTCTACGGGCCGATCATCGTGCTCGAGCCGGGGCAGAAGTACAACCCCGATCGCGATCGCACGCTATTTTTCGGTACCGCCGGCACGGTCGTGAAGCCGGCCACTGGTCCGAATCCGAGCATCACGCTGAACGGCGCGACGCAGCCGAAGCCGATGGAATTCACGGCCGGTGTAACGTATCGGCTTCGCTTGTTCAGTCTCGCGGGTGACCGTCCGACGCACGTCGTGATCAGCGCTGGCGAGACACCAGTGCAGTGGAAGGCGCTGGCGAAGGACGGCTATCCGTTGCAGGCATCGCAGGCAGTGATGAAGCCGGCGGTGCTGGACTTCGATCCCGGTGAAATTTACGAATTCGAATTCACGCCGAAGGCGGTCGGTGAACTGACGCTGACGTTCGGATTGCCGCCATTCCTGATTCCGCCGCCGAAAGAAGGAGTCCCGCCAGTGACGCCGGCGACGGTACGAGTGCCGGTGCGCGTGCGCTGAGTGGGAACGAGTTGGCGTGTTCACGTACAGCAAGCGAGGCACGCCGTGTTGCGTGCGTGTATCGCGCCGAAGGAAGCGACTCGATACTAGCCGCAGCCGAGTCGCTCAGCGGCGAGGATGTAATTCCCGGGCTGCTTGTGCCGCTAGTTGAATTGCTCGATTGACCGCAATCGTGAACGGCGCGACGCGTGCGTTTCACAAGCCAACGCTGGCGAAATCACATAGGTCTCGGCGCGATCGGCCACTTTTCGCTCGCCGGACACGCGCGAAGTTTCAGGCGCTTCACCAGTGCATCGAATCGCGGGTTCGATTTAAGCGGGTCGAGGAGAGGGTCGCAAGGAATACTCATGATTCCAAACAGTCCTTCATGATTCGCAATGCCGCGCTCCAAAGCAGCCATGGCTTCCTCGAATTCCCCGTACGCGAGAGTCACCAGCATCCGGCGATGATTGGGTGACAATCCCTTATCTTCGTGATCAAGAAGCGTACGCTCACGGTCGGCATCCGCCCAACGTCCGTTCAGCGCGTAGCCAAATATCAACAAGCTCCGGCCATACACTTTTGGATCGAGCTGATACGCTCGCCGGAACTCAACCAGCGAACTGTCGCGCTGCGCGATGAACGCGTACATGAAACCAAGACCCTGATGCGAAAGAACAGCGTTGGGATCGAGCCGGATCGACTCGCGTACCCATTGGATAGCGTCAGTGAATTGACGCGCACACTCAAGAACGTACGAGCCGGCGCCTACAACAATCGGCGATAGCGGATCGCGCTCACGTGCCTTGCGAGCAAATAGAATGGCCTCGTTGGTGCGGCCGACCTGACTGAGCCCAAAGGAGTAAGTGGCCATGACGCTGGCATCCGTCGAATCAAACCTGAGCGCCGTTTCCAGTGGTTGATAGGCTTCGGAAAAGCGCAGCTCGCTGGCCAGGACGTTTGACTGCGCAACGTAGGTATCGGTGACGGTCGAGTCGAGAGTCAACGCGCGCGCGATGGACCCCCGCGCCAAGGCATTTGACTTCTGCACATCTGCGCCCAGCACCGGTTTCATTGAATACGTGAGCGCCAGTGCCGCGTGAGCGCGTGCGAAATCTGGATCACGCGCGAGCGCCGCCGTGAAAAGACTCTCTGCGCGTACGAAGTCGAATCGCGCAAGCGCGTATTGCCCACGCAGAAAAAAGTTGTTCGCCTGGAGATCGCTGGTGCCGCGCGTTGCTGTCGGCATAGCTGCATTGGCCCGAGCGACCGTAAATCTTGCTGCGAATGCATTTGAAATAACGCGGAGAATCGAATCCTGCGCAGCTGCTGGATTGCTCTCCGGTAAATCAACCGCGCCACTCCAGAGCGATTTCTCGTTCGCGACGTTCACCATGTCGGCAGTGACATGCAGGCGGGACCCGACACGCCGCACCGTTCCCTGCAGCACGACTCCAACAGAAAGTTTTGCACCTGCTGCATTTACGTCAACGTGAGCTCCACGAAATTGCTGCGAAGAGCTGCGCGCCTTGATGTTGAGCTCTGGGAACGCTGCCGTCAAACCGCTTCGCAATTGATCACTCACGCCATCTGCGAGATAATCGAGGGTCGTGTCACCGCTCGTGTTTTCGAACGGCAGCACGGCCACTGACTGCGCGTCGTTACGCGTTGGTGCACGGGTCAGCAATGCGACGCCAAGCGCAATCACAATTGCGATTGCGGCTGCCGATATGGCCATCACGCGTGTGCGATCTCGT
>JAYTTR010000554.1:0-3647 GCA_043744935.1 Gemmatimonadaceae bacterium | reverse complement strand
TCACCACGATCGACGGCTCGGGTGTCGCACGCGAGCGACTTGGGCAGTCCGCCAAACACGTCGAGGCAGTGGCGTATGGTGAAACACGTGACATCAATGGCGTCCGTATTTCGTTTCATCCCGCTGGACACATTTTAGGCTCTGCGCAAATCCGGCTTGAGTACAACGGTAACGTGTGGGTGGTTTCCGGCGACTACAAAACCGATCCCGACCCTACGTGTGCGGCATGGGAACCAGTGCGCTGCAACACGTTCATCACGGAAAGCACCTTTGGTTTGCCCATCTATCGGTGGCCATCGCAACAGCGCGTGTTCGATGACATGAACGCGTGGTGGAGCGGCAACGCCGATGCGGGTCGCGTCTCGCTCTTGTACGGTTATGCGTTGGGAAAAGCGCAACGGATGTTGGCAGGCCTGGATCCATCAATTGGCCCGATCCTGACGCACGGTGCCGTTGAAAAAATGACGCAATGCTATCGCGACGCCGGTGTGGCAATGCCTGCAACGACGTACGCCACGCTCGCCGAAAAATCACCGACATGGTCACGGGCCATTGTTGTCGCGCCGCCGTCTGCCGATGGATCGACGTGGGCGCGACGATTTGGACCGTATGCGGCAGCGTTTGCGAGTGGTTGGATGCATGTGCGTGGCGCACGTCGACGACGCGGTGTGGATCGTGGCTTCACGCTATCAGATCATGTCGATTGGCCGCAGTTATTGTCCGCGATCGATGCAACGGGTGCCGAGCGTGTGTGGGTAACGCACGGGTTTACGGAGCCGGTCGTGCAGTGGCTGCGCGCCAGGGGACTTGATGCGCAAACTGTTGCGACGAGGTACGAAGGCGAGCGCGATGATGTTGCGAGCGAGGTCGTATGAAACGCTTTTCCGCACTCTACGATGCCATCGATGCGACAACAGCCACGCTCGGCAAAGTAGCTGCGCTCGTGGACTATTTTCGCGAGGCGCCACCTGCAGACGCCGCGTGGGCGTTGTCATTTTTAGTCGGGCGGAAACCGAAACGTTTGGTGCGCGCCGGTGATCTCCGCACGTGGGCGGCCGAGTTGGCCGATATTCCGGATTGGTTGTTCGAGGAGTGTTACGCGCAGGCCGGCGACCTCGCGGAAACCATCTCGCTGCTCATCCCGGATGGCGGCGCTGATGATGATGCATCGTTGGCGTGGTGGGTAGAAGAACGCCTTCTTCCACTTGGCGCGATGCCGCGCGATGCGCAGCGCGTGCTGTTGCGTGACGCGTGGTTGCAACTGAGCGGTACTTCACGATTCGTCTTCAATAAAATTATTACCGGTGGCTTTCGCGTGGGTGTGTCGGATGGATTGGTGGTACGCGCACTGGGGCAGGTCAGCGGCTTGGCGTCGGAAACTGTTGCACACCGATTGATGGGACAGTGGGAACCGAGCGCGTTCTGGTTTTCATCGTTGATTGGTACTGAAACAACGGATGCGGACTGGAGTCGCCCGTATCCATTTTTTCTCGCGCACGCGCTGACGAATGATCTCGAGACGCTGGGCGATGTGGCGCAGTGGCAGGCAGAGTGGAAATGGGATGGGATTCGGGCGCAGTTGGTACGTCGTCGCGGACGCACATTTTTGTGGAGTCGCGGAGAGGAGTTGCTGGCGGGGCGATTTCCGGAAATTGAAGCCGCGGCTGCGTGGTTGCCGGATGGCACGGTGTTCGATGGCGAGCTGCTCGCGTGGCGTAACGGACAGCCATTGCCGTTTAGTGAACTGCAGAAACGGATCAATCGGAAAACGGTTGGCAAGAAACTCCTGGCTGACGTGCCGTGTCATTTGCAGGTATATGACTGCGTCGAATACGACGGTCGTGACATACGCGAGCAGTCCCTCGACGCCCGGCGTGTGGCGGCGGTTCAAGGACTCATGCTATTACCAGCGGGTGCACCATTCAATATGTCGCCAGTCATCACGGCACACACATGGGACGATGTGCGCGTCGCACGCACGCTATCGCGTGAGGCTCAGGCCGAGGGCTTGATGCTCAAGCGGCGTGATTCGGCGTATGGCGTTGGTCGTCGCGTTGGTGATTGGTGGAAGTGGAAGGTGGCGCCGCTCACGGTCGATGCAGTGCTTGTCTACGCGCAAGCGGGGCATGGTCGTCGCGCGGGATTGTACACCGATTATACCTTCGCCGTGTGGGACGGTGACGCATTGGTTCCATTTGCGAAAGCGTATTCGGGACTTACGGACGTCGAAATCGCAGAGGTCGATCGTTTTATTCGGCGCAACACCATCGAGAAATTCGGACCAGTGCGCACGGTGAAACCAGAGCTGGTATTCGAGCTGGCGTTCGAAGGTATTCAACTCAGCAAGCGACACAAGAGCGGCATTGCTGTGCGTTTTCCGCGCATTGCGCGATGGCGAACGGACAAACCTGCTCGTGAGGCGGACACACTCGGAAATGTGAAGGCGCTTCTGGAAATTGCCAACCGCGATCTTTCCACTGCGCATGAACCAACGTGACGCCCGCTTTGACACCAATCGAACAGGTTGAAGCGTGGTTTGCATCGCACGATTGGACGCCTTTCGCGTTTCAGCGCGAGGTGTGGGATGCGTACGCGCGCGGAGAATCCGGATTGATTCACGCGGCAACAGGCACTGGCAAAACGTACGCCGCGTGGTTGGGCCCCGCGCTCGAGGCGCTTGCCGAACCGGCGCCGCTCAAGAAGTCGCGCAAACGCGCTGATGCGACGCCACTTCGCGTCTTGTGGATTACACCTTTGCGTGCGCTTGCCGCAGATACCGAACAGGCGCTTCGCGATCCCATAGAAGCACTGGGCCTTCCGTGGACGATTGAATCGCGCACCGGAGACACATCGAATGCGATTCGTGCGCGGCAGCGCGCGCAATTGCCAACCGCGCTCGTCACCACGCCTGAGTCATTGTCACTGCTACTCTGTCGCAAGGATCAGGCACAGATATTCGCCGACCTTCGCTGTGTCGTTGTTGACGAATGGCACGAACTGCTTTCCACTAAACGCGGCGCGCAAGTTGAACTCGCCCTCGCGCGTTTACGTCAACTCTGCCCACGCATGCGAACGTGGGGCGTTTCCGCGACGCTTGGCAACACCGACGTCGCGGCTGACACACTGCTGGGCCTCGATGCACACGGTCGTTCGGTGCCGCGCCGGCTCGTGCGTGGCGTTGTACCGAAAGAAACCATTGTTGAGTCACTCATACCGGCCACGATGGAGCGTTTTCCGTGGGC
This sequence comes from Gemmatimonadaceae bacterium, assembly GCA_043744935.1. GTDB lineage: Bacteria > Gemmatimonadota > Gemmatimonadetes > Gemmatimonadales > Gemmatimonadaceae > Gemmatimonas. The sequence continues at coordinate 405 of JAYTTR010000554.1, read as the reverse complement.
GGGACACCTCAACACAAAACTGTTACCTGAGGTGATGCAGCGATTGGAATTGGCGAGTAGCGCGATTGTGTTTACCAACACACGCTCGCAATGTGAAATCTGGTTTCAATCCATCATCGCTGCGAATCCCTCATGGTTTGAGTTTACGGCCATTCATCACGGATCGCTCTCGCGTACACAACGGCAGGATGTTGAAGACGGACTGAAATCGGGACGCTATCGCGTGGTCGTGGCAACGTCGTCACTCGACTTGGGCGTTGACTTCTCTCCCGTCGATCTCGTGATGCAAATTGGCAGTCCCAAGGGCGTTGCGCGATTGATGCAACGCGCGGGTCGCTCGGGACATTCGCCAGGACGACCGTCGCGCATCGTGTGCGTACCAACGCACGCGTTTGAACTCGTGGA
>JAYTTR010000553.1:0-3649 GCA_043744935.1 Gemmatimonadaceae bacterium | reverse complement strand
CGGTGAGCGTTTTCGTGATCGATCCCCAGTGGAAGATCGTCGCATCGGTGACCGGCTCATGGAGCGCCCGATCGCCCATGCCGACGTTGTCGCGCGCGATGATGGTGCCATTGCGCACGGAGGCAATGGATGCGCCGACGATGCTATCCGCAGTGACATAGCGACGAAACGCCGATTGGACCGTATGCCAGCTCGTGTCGGTGCCTGCCGACTGCGCGGCGGCGGTGCGAGCCGTCACGCCGATCAATGAGGCCGCAACCACGATGCTGAAAGTTCTGGGGAGCGTCATCTGGCCAAGCTACAGCCAGCGCCGCTCCGTGACCTATCCCTTTTCCCCGAACCCCTAATCCCCGCTAGTTGACAAGATATAGCGTACGATATAGCTTAAGGTGTATCGTAAGATAGAGCTTACGATATATCTCAACTCAGTTCAAAGGAAAAGCACTATGCGGCACCAATGCAGAAACCACGAATCATCCGAAGGGCGCGGCGAGCGTGGACGTCGCGGTTGGCCCGGGTTTGACGCCGATTTCGGCGCATTCTTTGGCGGCGGCGGACACAAACGGCGCGGCCCGTTTGGCGGGGGACGTATGTTCGACCAAGGCGATCTCAAACTCGTCATCCTCCGTTTGCTCGACGAGAAGCCGCGGCACGGTTACGACATCATCAAGGAACTCGAGGAGCGCTCCGGTGGCCGCTATACGCCGAGTGCGGGGGCCGTCTATCCAACGCTGACGATGCTCGAAGATCTCGGGTACGCGGTGGCAACACCCGAGGACGGCGGCAAGAAGGTGTATGCCATCACCGACTCCGGGCGTGCACATCTGGCCGAAAACCGCAACACGGTAGACGAACTCTTTGAACGCGTCGGACAGATCGGCGACGCCGTGTTTGGAGACGCCGTTCGACCGGCGCGTGACGCGATGTTTGCGCTCGCGAAAGAGTTTGGGGGGGCGATGATGAACGGCAAACGGAGCACGGAAGACGTCGCACGTATCACCGAGATTCTGGAGCGCGCCGCGCATGAATTGCGGGCGATTGGCGGCAAGGCAGGGACGAGGGAATAGGGATGGGCCTTAGGGATTGGGGATCACGCTAATCCCTGATCCCTATTCCCTAGTCCCTAGTCCACGGTATTCTTCCCGGGAATGAACGCCGCTCCGGCGTCCGCTACCCCTTGTAACAGAGAAACCTGTGACTCGCGCATCGTCCGTCATCGCTCTCGCGCTCGCTTGTGCGATGCTGCCTGGAGCGACTAGCGCCCAATCGTCCAAGCGCAAATCACCGATCGTTGCCACCAAAAGCGCCGCACCACGCATTCCCGTGGAGACGTTCATTCTCCCGAACGGACTGACGGTGTTGCTCTCCGTTGACCACTCGGCACCAGTAGTCGCGGTGGATGTTGAACATCACGTGGGTTCGAAAAATGAAGAGGTTGGACGCACCGGCTTCGCTCATCTCTTCGAGCATGTGATGTTTACCGGTTCGGGTCATGTCCCGTATGGCTTGCACGACAAGTTGACGGAAGGCGTTGGTGGTTCGAACAACGGGTCAACGAATAACGACAAGACCAACTTCTTCGAGTCCGTTCCGTCGAACTATCTCGAAACCGAATTGTGGCTCGAGGCCGATCGACTGGGCTGGTTGCTGGATGCGCTGGACATTGCGAAGCTCAACGCGCAGCGCGACATCGTGAAGAACGAACGTCGTCAAAGTACCGACAACGTGCCCTATGGGCGCGTGAGCGAGATCATGGATTCCTACATGTATCCCGACAGTCACCCGTATCATTGGCCGGTCATTGGCTCCATGGAAGATCTGAGCGCGGCGTCCGAAGCCGACGTAAAATCATTCTTCAAGCAATGGTATGGACCAAACAACACGGTGCTGGTGATTGCCGGTGATTTCAATAGTGCGGAAGCGAAGTCGTGGGTCATCAAGTATTTCGGCGCGATTCCTAAAAGCGCGAATGTGAAACGTCCCATCGTTGCTGCCGCATCGCTGCCCGCGCCGCTGCGTTTTGTATACGAAGACAACGTGTCGCAACCACAACTCTTCGTGAGTTGGCCCGGCGTGGGTGTCCGCAGCGCAGATCGTGCGGCGTTGAGTGTGATGGGCGCGATTCTGAGTGGCGACCGCACCCAGTGGTTGGCCCAGGAGTTTGTGTTCAATCGCAAATGGGCATCGTCCATTAATCTGGGCAGCGGCGCGAACGAGGACGTTGGCACGATTGACATGAACGTCGTGCCAACACCGGGCGCAGATCTCACGAAGCTGGAAGCCGCGATCGATTCCGTCATCACGCGATTCAAAGCAGAAGGACCGACGGCGGAGCAAATGAAAAAGGCCACGGCACGCATCGAATTCGGTTCGTACAACCGCCTGCAATCCATGCTCGGCAAAGCCATGACGTTGGCCAGCGGCTGGATCTATCACAACAATCCGAGTTGGTATCTCACCGACCTGAACGAGACGATGGCCGTGACCGCGGCCGATGTGAAACGTGTCGCTGCGAAATATTTGGTGAGTACTCGCATCGTGTTGTCCGCCGTGCCGATGGGCAAGAAAGCGTTGGCGTCGAATCCAGGACAATCCGCATCCGTTACGTCGAAATTCGCGTCGAAAAAAGAGGTGGGGTCATGACTATATCATCACGCTTGTGCGTGCTCGCACTGCTCGCCTGTGTTGCGCATCGCGGCGAGGCACAGGGTGTGAAAGCATCAGCGCTTGATCGTTCGAAAGCGCCGCGTATTGGTGCTGCACCAACCTTCACCGTGCCGACGTGGACCATCGACACGCTGTCGAACGGGGTGCGATTAGTCGTTGTAGAAAAACATGATCTGCCGATCGTGTCACTCTCGATTCATTTCGATGGGGGCGCGGATCAGTTGGGCACGAAGCTGGGCGTCACCGGATTTCTTGGGGCCATGCTGCGTGAAGGCACGACATCGCGTTCGGCCGATCAATTGAATAACGATCTCGCACTGCTTGGAACGGCTGTGTCGTTTGGCGTGGGTAACGAGAACGGCAGCGCCGGCTTCTCGTCGCTGTCACGCACATTCGACCAAACGGCGGCCATCATGATGGACATGATGTTGCACTCGACGTTTCCCGCGGCTTCCCTCGAACGGTTGCGGACGCAATCCTTGGCGGCGTACACGCGTGGACAGGACGTGGTTGGACAAATTGCCGCGCAAATCACACCGGCGCTGTTGTACGGAGACCAGCCGTACGGGAAAATTGCAAATGCTGCCGATCTCACCGCGGTGACGCGTGACGACGTAGCGAATCTAGCCAGGCAATTTTTCGTGCCGATCAACGCGACGGCGTATGTCGTCGGCGATATGACACGTGCGCAAGCAAAATCCAAACTCGAACAAGCGTTCAAGGTGTGGCCGGCCAGCGGTGCCAAACTTGCGGTCACCTATCCCGCCGCACCGATGCCGGCGCCCACCACGATCTATTTGGTGGACATGCCCAACAAACCACAATCGGAGCTGGTACTCTCGCGGACAATCGTGCCCGAGTACTCACCCGACATGGCGAAAGTGGACGTGATGAATGCCATCATGGGCGGCATGTTTCAGTCGCGACTCAATTCCAATATTCGCGAAGTCCATGGCTATAGCTACGGTTTCAACTCACGGAC
>JAYTTR010000552.1:0-3651 GCA_043744935.1 Gemmatimonadaceae bacterium | reverse complement strand
ACAGTCTCTATCGTACCGCTCAGCGGCGTCTTGCCGCCGGGACAGAGCGTGCAATTGATGTATTCAACGACCGACGCGACCGGCGCTTTGATCCTTGGTCGCCCCTTCACGTTTACATCGTCGGCACCGTCGGTTGTGTTGGTGTCCAGCATTGGCGTGCTCACCGGCGTCGCAGTAGGCACGGCAACAATCACGCTGACGTCAGAAGGGAAGACGGCTACAGCAAGTGTGACCGTGGCACCACTTGCACCCGTTGCAACCATTTCGCTCTCCCCTGCGGCGTCGACGGCGGCGACGGGCACAACGGTGCAGTTGACCACAACAATGATGGCGGCTGACGGTACGTTGATCACTGGGCGCGCCACAACATTTGCCTCGTCGGCGCCGACGGTTGCGTCTGTAAGTGCGACGGGTCTTGTTAACGTGCTCACCTCGGGTACCGTGACAATCACGGCGACCAGTGAAGGCCGGAGTGCGACGGCAACGATCAATCAGTTGGTGAGCGGCACGGGCCTCGTGATTGCCGGACCTTTGAACTCGACCTACAACTTTTTCATTCTGGTGCCGGCAAACGCGCGCGTGCTGAATGTCATTTTGCGTGGAGCTGCTGGTCAGGACCCCGATCTTGACGTTTTTGCGCCCGGTGTCGCCGCGGCGGTCTGTTCGTCCGGCGTGGATGGACCAAATGAAAATTGTAACATCACGGCCAACGTCGTTCCGGGGTTGTGGCGTGTGCTCGTAACCGGGTACACGGCTTACGCAAACATCACGCTGACGGCCACGGTAACGACACCGTAGTTCGCGCTATGTTCACCGATAATTGTCGCGGTAGAGCGGGAGCCTTCGGGTTCCCGCTTTTCCGTTTCGTCAATATGGAATAATTGCCAGGATGGCGGAGTCCGCACGTATGTTACGCGCGTTGTGTTCATCGGCTCTCGCGCCGATCGAGCACACGGCGCATATTTTTCACGATATTCGTGGGCAGCTCCTTCGGTTCGTTGACTGCCGTGCGGCCTTCGCCGAGTGGTTTATGCGGATTTGTTCTGTGGTGATGCAGAGTAGATCGTTGGGTGCACGCGCGGTCGCGATCAGTGTGCTCGGTGTGTGCGCGTCGCACATCGCATTTGCGCAAACAAATACCAACTCGCGTATCAACACGTCGGTAAGCGGTAGTGTGCGTGACTCTGCGGGCACGGCGATCGCGGGTGCGGACGTGATGATTGACGGCACGCGGTTACGCGCGGTTACGTCGGACGACGGCGGTTTTCGTTTGGTTGGGATGACGGACGGGATTGAATTGGTTTCCGTTCGTCGATTGGGTTTTCGACCGTTGACGATGTCGGTCGACGTGCAATCGGGCGCCGTGACGCGTGTTCTGCTGACGTTGGCTCGAGTGCAGGTGATTTTGCCAACGGTGGTGGTGACCAACCTGAACGTCATGCGCGACCCCACACGTGGCATGTCCGATCGCCGTAACAAGTCTGGTGGAGGTCACTACTTCTCGCGCGCGGACATTGATGCCGCGCGGCCGCAAGTGATGACGGATCTCATTCGACGAGTGCCTGGCGCGCGTGTCGCGGCGGTTGGTAACACGCGCAACGCCATTCGATTTCGGGGTGCGAAATGTCCACCGCTTGTCTGGCTGGACGGCCTCCCGCTCGGCTCAAGCGAATTTGATATTGATGCGCTCTCCACGGGCTCCGTCGAAGCCATTGAAGTGTATTCGGGATTCGCGAGTATTCCGGCGCAATTCACCATGTCGCTCAGCTTGAAGCAGCAGTGCGGCGCCATTGTGGTCTGGTCGCGACAAGGCGAGGGCCCCCAGCGTCGTCACAAGAATAATTCGGCCGCGTCCGATCTCGCCGCGATGGTGGAGGAGCGGAGCGTGTTCTCAGCCGAACAAGTGGATGTTCAAGCGCGACATGATACCGCGGGTTTTGTGCAGCCCGTGTATCCGGATTCACTCTTGCGATTGCGCGCGGACGGCGACGTGCTGGCCGAATTTGTCGTGGACACGATGGGACATGTGGTGATGGAGCATTTCAGCATTATTTCAAGCACACATGCAGCGCTGAGTACGGCGGTGGAGAAGGCGGTGCAGGATGCGCGGTTTAACCCCGCACGAAAAGATGGAAAAAAGGTGCGACAGGCTGTGCAATGGCCGTTTCGGTTTCGTGCGCTGAATGGTGAGGCGGTGGCGGCGGGGAAGAAGCCGTAACAGTTCGTGGTGCGTTTCAAAAGACAAACGGCGTAGGTGAGATTCGAACTCACGGAACCCTTTCAGGTTCGGCGGTTTTCAAGACCGCTGCCTTAAACCACTCGGCCACCACGCCCCACGACTTACGGCTTCTTCACCGGCGGTGTTTTTGCCGGCGCCGTGACCGGCAACTCTCGCGCACTCGTATCACCCAGCAAACCGGCCGGCGTTTGCGGTCGATCAAAGCCAAACACCTTCTCGCGGCGCATGGCCTTTGCCACCGCACGCGACTCGGCAAACACAGTCTCTGATTCTTTCATCCGACCGCTCTGCGCCAACGCTTCAGCCAATGTAATGCCGCTGATGACATACAAATCTGGAATGCCAACAGATGCATCGTCGACCCAACCGTTGCGTTTGGCCAACGACTTGTTTGCGGTAAACACCGTGTTCCATAACGCTTCGCTGCGCTTCACATCCACCAACCCTTCGCCGGGAATCATGACGGTGTCCTTACCCGCGACGATTTGGTGATCGAGCAACTTCTTGGCCATACCCTGCGTGAGAATGTAGCGCTCCAGACCCAACTCGTACGGATAGCCGCCAGCGGTACGACTGAAATAAATCGGTCGTGCTGGAAACGCGTCGCGAATCATGAAAAACACGAGCTGATCGGCCCGCATCAACTGCTCCGAACGCGGCGTGGCCGTGATACCACCGCTCTGAAAAGCCATGTTTTTCGGAATCTGGATGCCGAGTGGAATGGCATCGGCTTCGTCGAACGTCATCTTGACGGGTGGACCTGTTGGCTTGATCCACTGCTGATTGCGATAGATGGCCGGACCCTTGGCCGCATCATACTCATACACCGGACGACGAATGAGCTGTCGCGTATACCAATCGGTGTTGAGCAACGACGTATTCGCAACGATCACATCTTTGCGAATGCCTTCCACCTCTTGTGCATACCACAACGGGAACGTGTCGTTGTCACCAACGGTCACGAGAATCCCGTACGGCTCAACGGAGTTGAGCAGATCGCGTGCAAAATCGGTTGTGTCGGTTTGATTGGCGCGCGACGCTTGTTGCCAATTGCCAAAGAGCGGCACAAAGGCCACGAGCAAGATCGGCGCGGCCATGAAATAGCTGCGCTGGCGCGGCTCGGCAATCACTGCGCGGCCCAACTTCACGTCATCAGTGCCAAACAAACTGGCAATGGTTTCCCAGATGTACATCAAACCAAGCGCGGCCCACACACTGAGTGCCGAAAAACTCCACAGGTAGAAATAATCCCGGTCACGCACTTCGCGGTTCACCGACTCTCCAAGCTCGGGCGATTGCGAGTGTCCGTACTTGAAGTTGAGGTAAAAGATCAACACGAACGTCATCGTGAAGATCAGCGGACCGAAAAAGAGAAAACTTCGTCGGTCTTTCTGGAAGTGCATCCACCCGCC
>JAYTTR010000551.1:0-3654 GCA_043744935.1 Gemmatimonadaceae bacterium | reverse complement strand
CGATCCGTCGTCGCAATTCCTGGTCGGCTTGCTCTCGCGCATCGACGTGCTGATGGGCAGCCCAATGCATGTCGTGCTTGATCGACTCCCGATCGCGCCCGACGTACGGGATGCGCTGTTGCACACACGTGGGCCCCACGCGCACGTGCTCACCCTGGCGCGCGCATACGAAGCGGGCGATTGGGCAGCCGTTGACGCGCTCAGTAACAACAACGCATCGTTGCAAGGCGAACTGCTTGCGTTTTACAGCGAGGCTACCGCGTGGGCGACCGAGCGACTCGTCAGTACGTCATCATTCGATTGACAACGCGTCGCTACGGCGTGCTACGGTTGCTTTGGTGGTGAGACTGGCATCGGTTGAGCGATGGGCGTTGAAATCGCTTCCACCTTCGACGCGGCCAACGTTTCTGACGTACCGTCGCCATCAGGTGGCCGACTAAACGGCAACAAGATCGAGATTCGTCGGTTTGACGGAGACATCGGGTCATTCAGTATGCGGGGCTTGGTTTCCGCATATCCACGTACTTCAATAATGCGCCCTTCGCGAAGGCCGGCGCCTAACAAAACGCGGCGTGCCGCGTTCGCGCGATCGGCAGACAGTTCCCAGTTTCCATAGCTCCCGTCGACACCAAACTTTGCCGCGTCGGTATGGCCTTCGAGAATGACGGGATGCTGCAACAATGCGAGCTCGCTACCAATGAGCTGGAGCGCGAGCATCGTGGCTGATTTCATACGCGCCGATCCACTCGGGAAATACGTATCTCCAGAGCCCGTCTCCACAAGCTCAATGCGCAACCCTTCGTTGGTGATTTGCACATCGACGAGCGCATTGAGTTTCTTGAGCGAATCGCTCTTGGCCAGCTTGTCTTGAATTTGCTGTTTGAGCGCTTCAAACGTTCGCTGTTCACTTGAGCGCACCAACATGCGCAACGGCGTACGTTGCACATTCGACGGCGATGTCCCGGTCGACAACGGGCTTGAGCCAGCGCCATATCCCTTCTTGTAGCCCACCGGATTGGCAAAGTATCCTTCGATGGCTTGCTTGGTTTTGTCGTCCATACCCAGAATCCACATCACCATGAAGAACGCCATCATGGCCGTCACGAAGTCGGCGTAGGCAACTTTCCACGAACCACCGTGGTGACCGCCGCCCGCGATGATCTTTTTCTTGACGATGATAATTTTCTTTCCTGCGTTGCGCGATGCCATGGTTACGCCGCCTTCTTGCGCGTGAGTTCTTCAAGCTCGGCGAAACTGGGTCGTTCGTGTGGTTCAACATTGCGACGTGCAAACTCAACGGCGGTCATCGGTGCATCACCGCGAGCAAACGACAGCAGCGCGGTGCGGACGCACAACATGTAATCATGCTCCGCGTGAATCCGATTTTCGAGCGCCTTCGCGATTGGACTAAAAACGCCGTACGCGAGCAAAATGCCGAGAAAGGTGCCAACAAGCGCCGCCGCGACATGCTCACCAATTTCGGACGCGGCACCACCGATCGCACCCATAGTGATGATGACACCAAGCACGGCGGCTACGATGCCAAAGCCCGGCATCGCATCGCCGACGGCCGTAATTGCATGTGGGACCAACATCGCCTCGTGATGATGCTTCTCGAGATCGACATCAAGAATCTCCGCGAGATTATGATCTTCAACCGTTCCCGTCAGTAGTACTTTCAGCGTATCGCACAACAGCGACACGGCGTGATGATTTCCCATGAACGACGGATACTTTTGAAAGATGTCGCTCGATTCAGGATTCTCGATGTGCGACTCCAATCCGACGAGACCGTCCTTGCGCGCTTTCTGAAAAATGTCGTACAGTACCTGCAGCAGTTCCGCGTATGCGGTCGCACTAAACGGATTTGGCTTCAACAATCCGATCGTTTGGCTGACCGAGGCCTTCAACACTGACACCGGGTTCGCAATGATCATGCTACCAAGGCCAGCGCCACCGAGCACCAGAAACTCGTTCGGCTGAAAGAGCACACTGAGATGCCCGTGGCCCATGACATAGCCGCCGAGCACCGCACCCATCACAATTACGAGTCCTACGATGATAAACACGCGAACAGTCCTGGAGTGCGAGTGAGAGAATCAGCCGCGAACAGCCGCGAGGGCGCGGCGCGCTGGCTTGCCATACATGACGAATTGCTCCGCGGCCTGACACACGTGCTCAGTAACCGCGTTGCGACGATTTCGGCCGTCGCCCAGATGGTCGAATTGGCGAATCAGTCCGACGAGCGGTCGACGCATATGCTGCGCGTCGAGGCCAACCATCTCGAGCACCTCTTGCAACTCGTCCGCTTGCTGCCGCGTCGCGATCGGTGCGACGCTGAGCCAACCATGGCGTCCGATGCTGCGCGATCGGCGATCGAATTGCACGCGGTGCACCCGACGCTGCGCGATGTTGCGTGCGAGGTGGTCCTCGATGACGATCTTGCACCGGCGTGGGCCGATCCCACTGCGTTGCAACACGCGATTGTTGTCGCGCTCACGGTCGCGAAGCGGCGCGTCAATGGCCTGGGTGCCGTGCGAGTGTTCATCAGCAGCACACCGGACATCGTGCGTCTCGACATCGTGCAAACCCTGATCGATGCGGTCGACGACGACACAATCGACATCCGCGCCGAAGATGCACTCGACATGACCGCAGCGCAGTGGCTCCTCGACGCGTGCCACGGCCGTGCATTCGCAATAGAAAACGGATGCCGCATCGAGGTCTTGAGCCTCGCGTCTCACCGAGCCTCGCGACGGCGATAGACTGATCATCACGTCGTCACTTCGGCGGCTGCACTACCAAGCATCACCCGCAACGCATCCGTCGGAATAGTTGTAGCGCGCTGGTTTTCGGTTGTGATCTGTTGCGCAATTTCACCACGCAGAATCTTCACGTCGGGTGGCGCCTCAATACCGATGCGCACACCACCGCGATCGCACGACACAACGACGATCCGAATGCCGCCTTCAATCAAAATAGAATCGCCTTCGCGACGTCCGAGAATGAGCATGCGTGTCAGACCAACTGCAACAGCGTTTGCATCATCTCATCCATCGTCTTGATCAACTTGGTAGCGGCCGTATACGACTGCTGCAGTTTCAACATCTGCACCAGCTCTTCGTCGGTGTTCACACCACTGACTGCCTGCCGACGCGCCTCGCCTTGATCGGCCAACGCGCGGTAGGACGTCGCGCTGTCCGTTTCGCTGTTCACTTGCGAGCCGAGTCCGGTGACGGTCGCCCGTAAAAAACTCAACAACGACCCCGTTTCGGTCGACCCGCTGGGCCTCGTATAGCTCACGGCGGTTACGTCATTGCGGAGAGACGCAATGGCCTTGGCCGTGCCATTGTCCATCGGCGCCATGATGTCGCGGCTGGACGCAATCTTTGACGCGTCACCCGCAATGACGCTGTCCAGTCGGATCGTGCCAGCGCGCACCGGATTGGCCAGTGTGCCGACGTCGAAGAAGTTGCCAGCGGCCGTTCCCGGAATGGTTGTACCGCTGAAGATGAATCCCTGCGTGTGCTGCGCGTTCACCGCCGTCACCAACGATCTCGCCATCGCATCCAAACGACCACGAATATCCGGGATATCAGTATTCATATACTGCACAATCGCGCCAAGCTCTCCACCGAGCGGCTGCAACGTGTC
>JAYTTR010000550.1:0-14449 GCA_043744935.1 Gemmatimonadaceae bacterium | reverse complement strand
TTTGACAACCTACAAGCTGCCATTGACAACTATGAAGAAAAAATGTTTGAATACGCATCAGAGGCTCAACAACAAACGGCAACAAACGAGAAACAGCTTTTTTCGTGACTAGAGAATACATAAAGACATTGTTGACGGACAATAAAAACGAACGCACCACATTATGCCGTATAGCTGAAAGCCCCCTCATTGAAATCACTCAGCATAAAATGCAAAAGTCCCGGTCAGCACAGACTGGGGGGTGATCCCCCCACCGACCCGACAACGGCATCGTATCCGATACGTCGCGTCTCCCGCCAGCGAATGACGTCACCCCCGGACGCGCTCGCGACGGCGTCGCGAAAGAGAAAGTGCCGCAAAGCGGACGAGGGAATCGCGTCCCGAACCGGGGCGCGGAGGCCGGGTTCGACGCTCATAGCGAAGAACCCCACACGATAAAGTTACGGTCAGCAACGCGCTTCGCGCACGTTCGAAGAAGAGCAACGGGAGGATGTACGCGGAGCATCTCCTACGCCGACACTTTTCCCCCCGTTTCCCGCAAATGCGCCGGCGCCAGCCTTCTGCTTGCCCATCCGAGCAGCGCATCCACCACGATGGCCATCGCGGCAGCGGGAATCGCCCCGGACAGCACGAGCTTTGGATCGGCCAGTCCCAACCCTGCGACAATGGGTTCGCCAAGTCCGCCCGCTCCGATGAATGCGCCGAGTGTTGCGGTACCAACGGTGAGTACGGCCGCCGTTCGCACACCCGAGAGCACCACCGGCGCCGCAAGCGGGAGCCGAACCCACCACAGTTGCTGCGATGACGTGGCACCCATCGCGGCAATGGCGGCAACCGCATCCGGATCGGCGAGCCGCACGCTCGTGTAGGTTGCGCGCGCAATCGGCAACAGCGCATACGCCCACAGCGCCACAATCGCTGGCACTACGCCGATGCCGAGCAGCGGGATCATGAACACGAGCAGCGCGATACTGGGTACCGTTTGCAATACGCCAAATAGCTGCAACACGGGTTCGGCGGCAACGGGATGCGACGACAGCCACAACCCGAGCGGAATGGCGACGAGCATCGCGAGCGACAGCGAGATGCCAACCAGCCAGGCGTGCTCGCCTGCCAGCCGCAATGTCTCCATTCGTCGCGCCCAGAAAAACGACCAGAATCCCGCGTCCGTCTCCGTAGCCGGTGCCATCGTTGCCAACGAGTCACCAACGCCGAGTGAGGCAAGCGCACGCCGTGCGACCTGTGCAATCGGCGCTTGATCCACTTCGATGGCGCGATTCCAGCCGCGCATGTCGACTTCCGTCAAACGGCCGCTGAGCGTCGCCAGCACGGCGAGTGCCCCCGGATCCGCCCGTGCCAGGCGGGGCGATATGACAGCGACTGCATCGTATGGCGGGAAGAAACGCCGATCGTCTTCCAGCGTGATCAGGGCATACTTCGCGAGCAGGCCGTCCGTCGCATACCCGTCAATAATGTCGACCGCGCCCTGCGCGAGCGCCTCGTACTTGATGGCAGGCGCCAACGGTCGCACCCCCGCCAGTGTCAATCCGTAGGCGCGTTGCAAGCCCGGCCAGCCGTCGCTCCGCCCGATGAAGTCGGAGGTGAATCCGCCTTTCAGTCGCGCCTCCGATTGTGCAAGATCGGAGAGTGTCCGCAAGTGAAAGCGCTGCGCTGTCTCCGCGCGCACGGCAATGGCATAACCGTTCTGAAAGCCCAAGGGAGGCAGCCATGTCACACCGAAAATCCGCCAACTCGCAGCCGCGACGTGCGTGTACGCGCGGCGAGGGTCGGCGCGCATGGCTGGCGTGACGGAATCCTTTAACACCGCCAGCAAACCCGTGCCCGTGTATTCGGGATACACGTCGATCGCGTCCGAACGAAGTGCTCGAAAGGCAACCTCGGTGGCACCGAGTCCGAGCTTGCGTTCCACCCGTCGTCCCGATCGCTCAAGCACCTGCGCAAACATCTCGGCCAAAAGAAACGACTCACCAAACGGCTTGGACGCGACCACGATGGTCTGTTGCGACTTCACCTGCGCCTCGACGGCACGCGCGCTTGTGACGAGCGCCAGCCACAATGGCGCGTACCAGCAACACGCCCATGCACGACGCGCGCTCACGCGTCCACCAGCAGCCGCGCCGACAAACGCGCTCGGTTCACCAACTGCGCGACATACGGCGTCGCCGGATGATCGATCAATGCGCGCAGCGTGTCGATCTGCTCGATACGACCCGCACGCATGACCGCGATGGAGTCTGCCAGGCGAGCGGCTTCGCCGAGATCATGCGTGACGAGGACGGCCGTGAAGCCCAGTGCGCGACGAATGTCCGCAAAAGTGTCCAACAGCTCGCTCCGTGAGATCGCATCGAGCGCGCTGAAAGATTCGTCGAGCAGCACCAGCCCTTGGCGCGCCGCGAGGGCGCGAGCCAGTGCAACGCGCTGTCGCTGGCCGCCCGATAGTTCGTGAGGGAACCGCTTGCCAAAGATCTCGGGCGCCAAGCCACACCGTGACAACGCGTCATTTGCCTCGGCGGGCGGATCGCCCTGGCCTGAAAGTGTGGGTACCAGCGCCACATTCCGGTGTACCGACCAATGAGGCAGCAGACCACCCGCCTGCGGCACATAGCCGATACGGCGACGCAGCGCGACCGGATCCTGCACCGTCACATCCTCTCCATCAACAAAGACGCACCCCGGTGCGGGCTCGATCGTGCGGTTGAACGCGCGCAGCAGCGTCGTCTTGCCCGAACCACTTTCGCCGACAATGGCGAGCAGCGTACCGGCTGCGACCGTGACGGTCACGTCGCACAAGGCAGTCACGGTTCCGTATCGATGCGTGAGGGACACAACGCGGAGATTTGTGGACATGGGGAGACAGAATAACGCGAGCTGGCAGCAGACGGGAACTTTGAGGCGGCGAGAGCGACTTATGACGGCGGGTTGTATTGTCGCTCGCATTCAGGTGTGCATCGGCACTGCTGACAATGCAAAGGGTTTCGCTGAGGATCCATGACGCTAGCCACTCCCCCGCTCACGCGAGCGGTTGCGACACCATCGTTCGCCGATCGCTACAACGCTATCCGGGCTGCCACGGAGCGGCTGTGCGAGCCCTTGCACACCGAAGACTACGTTGTGAGCAGCATGCTCGATGTAAGTCCCACCAAATGGCACCTCGCCCACACCAGCTGGTTTTTTGAGACGTTCGTACTGGCCCCATTTCACCGCGACTATCGTGCGCTGAATCCCAAATACGCATTTCTCTTCAATTCCTACTATGTGCAAGCCGGTGAGCGCCATTGCCGTGCGCAGCGTGGACTGGTAACGCGCCCCACGGTCGCCGAGGTGTACGCCTATCGGGCTCATGTTGACGCGAACATGCAGCAGATCATCGCTGACATTGATGACGATCCGCATCACCCGGCCAGTGAGGTGCTCGAGCTCGGATTGCATCACGAGCAGCAGCATCAGGAACTGCTCGTGACGGACATCAAGCACGTGTTCTGGACGAATCCGATGCGGCCGGCGTACCGACCAGAACGTCGCGTTGCTTCTGCGCCCGCCGCACAGGGCTGGACGATGATCGACGCTGGCGTACGCGATATCGGTCACAGCGGCGACGGTTTCCACTTCGACAATGAAGGCCCGCAACATCGCGAATATGTCCAGCAGTCGGCGCTCGCGCACCGACTCACGACCAATGGCGAGTTTGCCGTCTTCATGGCCGACGGCGGATACCGCCGCCCCGAGTTGTGGCTCAGCGGTGGATGGGCCACCGTACGCGCGCACGCATGGCGCGCGCCGCTGTATTGGGAATTAGTCGACGACAGCTGGCATGAGTTTACGCTGGCCGGTATCGCGCCTGTCGACGTCCATGCGCCCGTCACGCACATCAGCTACTACGAAGCGGACGCGTATGCCCGATGGGCCGGCATGCGTCTTCCCACAGAAACGGAATGGGAAGTGATTGCACGGACGCAGCCCATGAGCGGCCGGTTTGCCGATGCCGAGTTCCTGCATCCGCACAGTGACGGCAGAGCGGGATTGCAACAGCTTTTTGGCGACGTGTGGCAGTGGACGCAGAGCCCGTACATCGCGTATCCCAGGTACCGCGCGTCATCCGGCGCCCTCGGCGAGTACAACGGGAAGTGGATGAGCGACCAATGGGTGCTCCGCGGGGCATCCTGCGCGACGTTCGCCAGCCATGCGCGCGCCACCTACAGAAACTTCTTCCCGAGTGATGCGCGCTGGCAGTTCACGGGCATTCGTCTCGCTCACGATGCCGCTGGAGAGCTTGCATGAGCGCATCACCACCGCGCTATCGCACGACCGCCGATGTCGCCACGACCGCGCTTCGGGACGTGGTCCTCGATGGACTTCGTTCCACACCCAAGACGTTGCCCGCTGCACTTTTTTACGACGCTCGTGGTGCGGCGCTGTTCGAAGACATTACCCAGCTGCCAGAATACTACCTGACCCGCACGGAGCATGACATTCTCCTGCGTCACTCGGGAGATCTGGCCAATCTGGTCGGGCCAAACGCAGCGATCATCGAGTTCGGCAGTGGTGCGGCGATCAAGGTGCGCCACCTGCTGCGCGCGTTTCGTGACGCATCGGCGTACGTCCCCGTGGATGTGTCCCGGGAGCAGCTGCGTGACGTCGCGGCCGAGCGCGCCCTCGAGTTTCCGCACGTACCGGTGCTGCCGGTGTGGGCCGACTACACGGAACCGTTCGATTTGCCGGACATGCCGGATAACGCACGGCGTATCGGTTTCTTCCCCGGCTCGACAATCGGCAACCTTCACCCGATGGAGGCGAGTGCATTTCTTCGCCGCGTCCGTGACTGCGTTGGTGACGACGGCGGCCTCATACTTGGTGTAGACCGTCGCAAGGATCCGCGTCTGCTTCACGCGGCATACAACGACGCGGCCGGCGTGACGGCCGAATTCAACCTGAACGCACTGTTGCACATCAATCGCGCGCTGCACGCGACGTTTTCCAAGTCCGCCTTCCGGCATCGGGCGTTCTTCAACGACGCTGAGAGTCGCATCGAAATGCATCTCGAGGCGCTGTCACCACAACATGTGCTTATCGACGGGGAGTCGGTCACCTTTGCCGCCGGCGAGAGTGTGCGCACCGAATGTTCGTACAAGTACGATCGGTCGCGACTGGAACGCGTCGTCGCAGATGGTGGATTTCGGATCGCGGAACTGTTCACCGATGAACAGCAGTGGTTTTGGGTCGCCTGGCTCGAACCCGTTTGACCAACCAACCGCTCGCTTCGGCGCGCATCATGGGAGTTCGTCGCATGCAAGCACTCTGGAACGATACGGTAATCGCGAAATCGGACGACACAGTTGTCGTGGAAGGCAATCACTATTTCCCGATGTCGTCGCTGGTCCGTGAAAACGTGGTAGACAGCGCTCACCGGACCACATGTCCGTGGAAGGGTGAGGCGCACTACTACACACTGCGCGTGAATGGGACGGAGAACGCCAACGCCGCGTGGTATTATCCGACGCCGAAAAAAGGCGCGGAGGCGGTGGCGGACCGCGTCGCGTTCTGGAAGGGTGTGCGGGTCATCGCGTGACCGTGATCTCCGATGACCATCGGCATGCGGTGCGTGTCAACGCAGCGGTCATCGGAAGCGGACAGGCCGGACCGTCGTTGGCCGCCGCTCTCGCCGCTGGAGGTGAGTCCGTCGCACTGTTCGAGGGACACCTGCTGGGCGGAACTTGTGTGAACACGGGGTGCACGCCCACCAAGACGCTCCGCAAGAGCGCGCGCGTCGCGCATCTGGCCCGCCGCGCCGGTGAATTCGGCATTCACGTTGGCGAGGTTACCGTCGATTTTGCGGCCGTCATGGCGCGGGTTGAACGTGTGGTGGAGTCCTCGCGAAATGGTCTGAACAAGTGGATGACTGCCACCAGCGGCGTTTCGCTCGTACGCGAGTGGGCGCGACTGGACGGGCGTGACGGCGAGGGGGAGCACGCCGCCTTTGCGGTTCGCGCTGGAGCGCAGCGATTTCTCGCCGAACGCGTGTACCTGAATGTTGGAACCAGCGCAGTCATGCCGACCATTACCGGCCTCGAGGAATCGGGTGCGATGGTCAATGACGCACTGCTCGCGATGCGCGTGCTTCCTGAACACTTGATTGTCCTTGGCGGCAGCTACATCGGCCTTGAACTGGGCCAAATCTTTCGACGGCTCGGAAGCGCGGTGACGATTCTCGAATCATCGCCGATGATCGTGTTGCGTGAGGACGCCGAAGTCAGTGAGCGACTCGCGGCACTGCTGCGGAGCGAGGGCGTGCAGATCGTGTGCGACGCGACCGTGCAGCGCGTGAGCGGACAATCCGGCCGGGAGATCACGGTAGAGGCACAGGTAGGCAGCGTGCAGTCCGCGCTGGTCGTTCGTGGCACGCACGTGCTGGTTGCGACCGGCCGTCGCCCCAACACCGCCACGCTCGGTCTCGACACTGTCGGCGTGACGCTCGATGCGCAGGGTTACGTGTCGGTCAACGGAGTCCTGGAAACGAACGTGCCTGGCATCTGGGCGCTCGGCGATGTGAATCGACGTGGTGCGTTCACGCATACGAGTTATCAGGATTACGAGATCGTGCTCGCGAACCGTCGCGGTGGTGCGCGTTCCGTAGACGGACGCATTGCGACGTACGCGCTTTTTACCGATCCGCCGGTCGGACGTGTGGGGATCAACGAGACCGTGGCGCGGCAACTGATGTCACAAGGTCGACGCTTCCTTCAGGTGACGCACGAGATGCGTAACGTCAGCCGTGCGAAGGAGGAGAGCGAAACGGACGGCGTGATCAAACTGCTGGTCGATGCGGATACCGATCGATTTGTCGGTGCAACGATTTTCGGAATCGGTGGCGACGAAATCGTGCAGACGATCAGCGCGATGATGGCGGCCGACGCGCCGTATCAAGTACTACGCGATTTCTTGCCGGTGCATCCCACGGTGACAGAGTTCTTTCCCACCATACTGGGCAAGCTCGCGCCGCTCGCGTAGTGCGCTGTCGCTACCAGCCCGTGGTGCCGGGCCCGCCCTTCCACGGTCCGACGATTTCGGATGTGACCCAGCCGCCGTAGAAACCGCCATCCTGCGGTTGCACGCGCTCGCCATCGATCAAACACTCGGCGGTGTTTGCATACAATGCAAAATGATTTTGAAGGGCCGAGTAGGGCGCCCGAGGCGCATCGTACGACCATGCGGCGCGCTCCAGTCGCACTCCACCAGCAACAATCGTCCAGTATTGAGCAGCGCCCTTCCATTCGCAGATTGACGAACCAGTGGCTGGAACGAACGCGTTACGCATCGCGTCGCTGAATGGCAGGTAGAACGTTGGTGGACTGGCGGTTTCAAGCAGTCGCAATGCGTGTCGAGTGCGCACGATCTCCAAGCCGCCCACGCGCACAATTACTTCGCGCGCGTCGGAGACGAGTGCTGGCGGCCGTGGAAAATCCCACACCGATTCCTGCCCCGCATGCACTACATCGGCGAACGGCGGGCGTTCGCGGCCGGTCCAGCGCCACATAGGGAGTTCCTCTTAGGGGTACGAGCTGACCTGTTGCGCTTTACCCACGCACGCATCGCCGTCCGATGTGCGCGATGCTCTCGACAGCAATGACCGCGCGCCGGATCGTGAAGTTTACGCACGGTGTCTCGTGTGGCGAAAAGCATGTCGTCGTGCATGAACAGAATGTTGATTATAAGCCGAGAAGTCGCAGCGCTCCATCGTACTCGGAAACATGCTCGGAAGGCGTCACGCGGTTCACACGTCCGAGTATCCCTACGCCCGCATCGCCGCCTTCCGCGCCCGATCCGCTTCCCACTCAACAAACGGCCCATCAAAATCCACCAGCCGCGTCCCGTCAAACCACCACACCCGCGTCGCGACCTCGCGCAGAAACGCGCGGTCATGACTCACGAGCAACACGGTGCCTTCGTAGTCGTCGAGCGCATCCTCGAGCACTTCGATGTTCTCGACGTCGAGATGGTTCGTCGGCTCGTCGAGGATCAGAAGATTGGCGCGCGCAAGTGTGATCAGCGCAAGTGCGACACGTGCGCGCTCGCCACCGCTCAAGCTACCGATCTCGCGCAGCACTTCGTCGCCACTGAATCCAAACGCGCCCAGATGGTTCTGCACCTGACCGCGATTCCAGAGTGGTCGCTGCTCCTGAATGGCGTCGAACAGCGACTTGCGCAACGGCAGATCGGCTAGGTCCTGACGGAAC
The DNA here is from genome assembly GCA_043744935.1 of Gemmatimonadaceae bacterium. Lineage (GTDB taxonomy): Bacteria > Gemmatimonadota > Gemmatimonadetes > Gemmatimonadales > Gemmatimonadaceae > Gemmatimonas. The sequence continues at coordinate 6,197 of JAYTTR010000550.1, read as the reverse complement.
CACGCGGGTGTGATCGAGCTGCCAATTCGCGCCTTGCCATGCGCGGGCTCGCGATCACCAATGATGGTGGAAATGAACGACGACTTGCCGGCACCATTGGGGCCCACAAGCGCGACAAAATCATTGCGCCGCAAGACTGCCGTAAAGTCGTCAACGAGTACACGGCCGGGCACTTCCACACGCAGCGCATCGATCGCGATCACCTGATCACCGCCGCGCTCGGCGGGATCGAAATGCAGGGTCATCGCTGCGGGATCACCCAGGGGGGGCGCCAGACGCGGCAGTCGCTCGAGCCGCTTGCGCTTGCCTTTTGCCTGAAAAGAGTTGACGCCCGCGATGTTCCGCATGATGTACTCCTGTTCCTTCTTCACATACGCGCGCTGCTTCTCCAGCTCGCGCTCGCGCGTCAGGCGGCGCTCGGCACGCTGCGGAACGAACTGGCTGTAGTTGCCCTTGTACGACTCGCTCGATTTCGCTTCCACGTGCAGAATGTTCGTGCAAATGGCATCAAGAAACGCGCGATCGTGCGACACGACAATCACCGTCTCGTCAGCGTCTTTGAGCCAGTCCTGCAGCCACGTTGTAGTATCAAGGTCCAGATGATTTGTCGGTTCGTCCAGCAGCAGCAAATCAGCCGGCGCGATGAGTTGCGCGGCGAGGCCGACACGACCCCGCTCGCCCCCTGAGAGGGACGACACCAAGCGGGTCTTCGACTCCTCAGCATCGAAGCCGAGCCCTTGGAGCACTGCGTCGACACGTGCGTGATAGTCGTAGCCGCCCATGTCTCCAAAACGCTCTTGATCGTGTCCAAAACGTTCAAGAAAGTCGTTCGTGACACGCTCGCCCATCTCTCCAAGCGCAATTGCTTGTTCCGCGATTCGATGCTCCAGTGCCATCACTTCGCGCCAGGCTGCGGCTCCGGCCTGCCACACTGTAGTGGCACCTTCAAACGCGCGGTGTTGGTCAAGCAGGGCATGCCGGAGTCCTGGTTTCCTCGCCACCGCCCCAACCGTGGGCTGCAGATCGCCAGTGATGACATTGAAGATGGAGGTCTTTCCAGCGCCATTCCGCCCGATGATGCCCCACCGTTCGCGATCGGCGACCGTGAACGTGATATTTTTGAAGAGTTCGGTGGCACCGAATGAGATGCCGACATTTGAGACGGAGAGCAGGGTCACGCAGAGTGGCAAGAGGATCGGGATATGGACGCAGCGACAGGCCGAGATGGTGCTGCGCGGTACGACGCGAGGGCGGAAAGCTAAGGGCGAGGCGACGGACAAGATGGATCCATTCAAGCGCGAGTCGGACACCAATCGCGAATTGCTCGCGCAGGGGATCGGCAATACGTTGGCGGGCCTGCTGGGGGGGCTACCAATGACCGGTGTGGTGGTGCGAAGCGCCGCCAACATCGACGCCAGTGCCCGTACACGGTGGTCGGCAATCGCGCACGGCGTGCTGCTGCTTGCGTTCGTACTCGCGATCCCGACAATCCTGAACATGATTCCGCTCGCGGCGCTGGCGGCGATGCTGCTGTTCACCGGATTCAAGCTGGCGTCGCCAGCGCTTTTCCGCACGTCGTGGTCGCTCGGTATGTCGCAATTCATCCCGTTCGTTGTAACAGTCGTGTCGATCGTGATGACGGACCTGCTGATCGGCATTGCCGTCGGCCTCGCCATCGCGACGTTCTTCATCCTCGCGCAGTATTTGCGGCAGCCTGCGCTGCGGATCGTCAGTTCCCCAGGTGCGGTGTTGACACGCTTCCAGTTGCCGGACCAAGCCACGTTTCTGTGCAAGGCGAACATCGAGCGCGCGCTGAGCGACATCGCCGACGGCAGTCGCATAGAGATCGACGGAACCAACACCGCACGATTTGATTACGATGTGCTCGAGCAATTGCACGAATTTGCAGAGACGGCGAAACTGCGCGGTATCGACTACCGGCTCGTGAATGTGCCGGCCGCGCCTACCACTCCCACTCACTCGCACTGATCGATGAAGGATTATCACCGACTGTTCGCCAACAATCGCGCCTGGGCCCAGGGTCTCGCCGAAACTGACCCGGGATATTTCGAGCGGCGAGCGGCGACGCAGGAACCGCACACTTTCTTCATCGGCTGCTGCGATTCGCGGGTGCCAACAGAATTGCTGATTGGTGCAGTACCGGGCGAGATATTTACCCACCGCAACATCGCCAATCAGGCGCATCCGACCGACCTGAACATGTTGTCGGCGCTTGAGTATGCGGTGGAGTTTCTCGACGTCCGGCACGTACTGGTTTGCGGTCACTATGGCTGCGGCGGCGTGAAAGCGGCGACCAAGCCGGCCGGGCATGGCGTCGTGGATCATTGGCTTCACGTGGTGCGCGATGTCTACCGGTGGAACGCCGATGAACTTGCCGCGCTGCCGACGGAGGACGCGCGCGTGCGACGTTTGGTCGAGCTGAACGTCATCGAACAAGTGTTCCAGTTGTCGCGAACGCCGGTAATACAGCGCGCGTGGGCGAAGGGACGCCGACCCTTTCTGCACGGCGTCGTGTACGACATTTATGACGGCATGTTGAAGGAGCTGGTGACCGGTCTTGACGGCGAAGACGGTGCGCGAGAATTGCGCGCGCAGGTTACAGGGCCCGTGTCGGCGGAAAAGCCGCGGTGATGAGCGCGGGTCCCGTCAACCCATGCCTTCATCGTCTGGCCAGTCAACTCACCAGCTTTCCGAGTTCGCCCTAGACTGATCGCCCGCTGGCCATCGCCGCGGATACCAGCCACTGGTTCAGTGCCAGCGGCGCCGTTCCGAATGCGAAGTTCATGAATTTGCGTGCACGACCGCCACTTGCACGAGCAACGAGAGCCCGGCGGCGCCCCAATGCCAGCGGTTGGCGAACACCCCGACAAACGCACTCGTGGTGTCGGAGTGCGCGGTGAAGCAGGTGGACGAGTTGGTTAGAACGAGCACCGTGACGCCTGCAGCGCGGGCGGTGGTCAAGTCCCCGGTGCCAGGGATCAACCCGCCCGGCGGGTACATGTCCATCGCCAGCAAAGTCACAACTGCAACCACCAGACCCGTCTGGATCAGTCCTCCACATCCGGGCGTCGATCAACCTGTCGTTCAGCTGCCACGGTTTGCGATCCATCAGGTCGCCGGTGGTGGGATGATGAGGTTGATCCACAGCAGCTGCGTGGCGAGTAGCGGCTGTACCACGGCGCCGTGCCAATACTGCAACTGCATTGCCAGTGCGTTCCGAAGTCAGCCTATGCGTTGAACGCTGACCAGCAAGCAGAGCACATCTGGTGTACCAGGATCGCACACCGCCGGGCACGAATTTGAATCGCGCACGCTTGACACAATGGGCACAAAGAACAATGCGGTGCCATGTCCACTCGTTCAAGCACAATGTAAACGAAGTCCACACCGGAGCGCACGAATGTTCGCTATCACCGTTGCACAGTTCGACCTCGTACACAACGCATTCTCGTTCACGATTGCTGTCATGGGCGCAGCAACACTGTTCTTCATTCTCAGTCGGTCCCAAGTCGCGCCGCCGTACCGGACCACGCTTGCTGTGACTGCGCTCGTCACGGGAATCGCGCTGTATCACTACCTACGTATCTACGCCAGTTGGGATGCAGCTTACACAGTTACAAACGATACGATCACGGCAACAGGCATCAAATTCAATGATGCGTACCGGTATGTCGATTGGCTGCTGACCGTGCCGCTTCTGCTCGTCGAACTGATTCTCGTGATGCGTCTGTCGCAATCGGAGTCCACGAAAAAAATCCTGAAGCTCGGCGTACTCGCCGCAGTAATGGTTGGTCTTGGTTATCCAGGGGAGATCGCCACAAACTCGTCGACGCGGTGGTTCTGGTGGAGTCTGTCGATGATTCCGTTCCTGATTATCGTGTACGATCTCGCGGTTGGTTTGAAGGCTTCGATCGTGTCGCAACCGGAGTCGGCGCGCGGATTGATTCGCTCGGCGCGAACGCTGACCATCGTATCGTGGTGTTTCTATCCCATCGTTTTCGTGTTGCCAATGCTCGGCATAACGGGCGGAGATGCAACGACGGTTGTACAGGTGGGTTACACCATTGCTGACATTGTTGCGAAGGCTGGTTTCGGCGTGATGATCTACCTGATTGCAGTGCGAAAGTCGGAAGCTGAACGATTCGTGCCCGCATGATCCACTGCACTGGCGGTGAAATGTTCGCCGCCAGTGTGGCTGTGTTCTGCACCTGTCGCTTCGCACGAGCGCGGACCGCAGTTCGTGCGCACCGCAGCATCAACTATGCGCCCTGACGCTGATCTCATCATCCTTGGTGGTGGATGTGCTGGACTCAGCCTCGGCGAGCGGCTAGCTGAGACGCCAGACCAATCGCACCGTACGATCGTGATTGAAGCACGTCGCGCATATGTCACCGATCGGTCGTGGTGCTTCTGGAGAACCGCACCACACCGACACGATGCGTTGGTCGCAAAATCGTGGACGCGTTTACGGTTGCAGTCAGCGGAACGTACGGTCCTTGTTGATTGCCGGGATGCACCGTACCAGATGCTTGAATCCGGATCATTTTATGAGCGCGCTGCAGGACTGATTGACCAATCGACGTCAGTCGAATTGCAACTTGGAACGACGATCGTCGCCGAACCGCAGTGGAGCGGTGATCGCTGGTCCGTCCCAACGTCACGCGGGATTCTTTCGGCGCGACAGATTATCGATACGCGGGCAGCAAGAATCCCGCGCGAGGGCGATGCGGTACTGTGGCAGTCGTTTCTCGGCCATGAAGTTGTGTGCGACGGCAATGCGTTTGATGACGGCGTGGCGACCTTGATGAGTTTTGCCGGATGTCTTGATGATGGTGTGCTCTTTCACTACGTCTTGCCGTTCTCGCACAATCGCGCGCTCATCGAAACGACGGTGTTCGGCCCACGGCCTCTGTCTGCGGCAAATCTTGCGCGATACCAAGATGCTGCTTTGGAAAAATTTTGCGGTGGCGTTTCGCGTACCCTCGTGCGAAGCGAAGGCGGTGTTCTTCCCATGGGCATGACGTCCCCGCCGTCATCGCCCGGTCAAGGGTATGCTCGTGCCGGCGTCATGAACGGTGGTGCTCGCCCGAGTACCGGATACGCCTTCCAGCGCATCCAGCGATGGGCGCGTGACTCAGCGTTCGTTATCCGCAAGGGTGGCAAAGTCTCCGGACATGCTGCGGACCCATGGATACGTCGCGCGATGGACCTGCTCTTTCTCCGCGTCGTTCGCAATCACCCGGAACGCGCCGCAGATCTCTTTCTGAACATCTTCGGCGTCAACGATCCGATTCGCATCATCCGTTTTTTGACGGATTCCGGTTCGCTCACCGATTGCGCTGCCGTCATCGCTGCATTGCCGACCGGCGAGTTCCTTCGCGAGATATGGAGTGGAATGCGCACGCGTCCCGGCAACCGATTGGAATTGGTATGAACAAAGCACTACGAACGCATGGGTTGATGTTCTGCGGTTTTGCCGTCGCCGTCGCAATCAGTTCCATGTTGCTGCCACCGCTTTCCGAGCGCGCTGAGCTCTTCCTGATCAGCGGATTGATTCTGGTGCTCGGCGTACCGCATGGTGCGCTCGATACGATCTTTGCGCGTCAGGTGTACAAGCTCCGATCGCGCAACGAATGGCTTGTGGCGGCGATCGCTTACGCTGTGCTCGCGGCTACCGTCGTTGGTGCCTGGATGATATCGCCCGCCATTTTCCTGATTGGATTCCTGCTGCTGTCGATCGCGCACTTCACCGGCGATCTGGATTCAGGCGTGGGAACGCTTACGCGTCTCGTGTACGCTGGCGCGGTGATCGTATTGCCATGTCTCCGTTTCGAGGCCGAGGTCGCGCGACTATTTGGTTTTCTTGCAGGGACACAAAGTGGAGCATCTCTTGCCGCTGCACTCTCGATGCTGGCCTGGCCATGGATGGCGTGTTGTTTGTGCGCTGCTGCAGTCGAGTGGAGAAAAAATCGGATGGCAGCAGCAGAATTACTCGCCGTCACCATACTGATGCTGTTCGCGCCGCCGTTGATTGGTTTTGCCGCGTTTTTTTGCGGAATGCACAGCGTGCGTCACGTTATACGCACGTATCACTATGCAAACCGAAATTCGCTTGGCTTTCTCATTAGCGCGGCCACCGTTCCCATGCTTCTGGTGCTGCTTGTTGCCTGCGTCGG
>JAYTTR010000549.1:0-3663 GCA_043744935.1 Gemmatimonadaceae bacterium | reverse complement strand
ATTGTTATTTACGTCGACCACGGGAGCAAACGCCATGTGAATGCCAATGGCCTTCGATTCAATGCCGATGATGCGACCTGCAGCCTCAGCATCTTCATCGCGACCAGAAGCGCCAATCGCCATGTTGCTCGGCAACACGGTTGCACTGCCGCCTTGGTACAGCGACGGCGCAAAGACGCCACCTTCGAGTCGACCAAGCCCGGGTTCGACATCGCTGCCCACGAGCAACGGAACGCGCGCACGTTGCTGCAAGTAGTTGAGTTTGGCAGCCACTTCTATTGGCGAGCCGAGTGACATGACGATGCCGCCAACGCCGTCGCGTTGCACTTGTGTGACGATCTTGAGGAAGCCGGGTTCGCGTGCGTTCGTAAAGTCACCAAGCATCCAGATCATCACCATCTGTCCGACTCGTTCGCGCAATGAGAGCGAGTTGAGCGTGCTGTCAATCCAGCGACGGTGCGCTGCGGGCAACGGCACGTTGGGGTTGAGCGACAGCGCCGCGGGTGGTGTCATCGTGCTGCGACGCGGTGTACGATCCGACGACCGTGTTGCGTTTGGAGATGCGCACGCAAACGCAATCGTGGTCACGACGGCGATGCAGAGTGCGCGCAGGTAGGGGTGTCGCGAGCTGATGTGTTGGCCGGGAGACAGGACCGGAGTGCCATGTCGGTACGCTGGCAATTTTTGGAGGAGTGCGTGACGCATCTCGAAAGAAGTCCGGAAGGGGCCGCGCATCGTGCGCGTGTGATTGCGTCGGCGCGCCTCGTGCTGCGGCGCGCGCTGTTCGCGTTGAGTATCGGCGTTGGCGTACTTGCCTGCGCGGGCAACAATCGCCCGCCCGACAACCAACCGTCACCGGACGACGGCATCGACGGGATGCCATTGCGCATCACTCGTCGGGTCCGTCCTGGAATTTCCGTGCTCATGGACGATAGCATTCGGCTCGTGGCCGGCAAGCGCGTCGCCCTTATCACGAACCAGACGGGAGTCGACGAGCGGGGACGTCGCACGATCGACCTGCTCTTTAGCGATCCGCGCGCCCAGCGTGCCGGCGTGAAACTGGTGCGACTGTTCTCGCCTGAACACGGCGTATCGGGCACTGCCGATCACCAGAATGTCGCCGACGAAAAGGACGAAAAGACTGGACTCGTTGTGCACTCCTTGTATCAAAAATCGACCATCGCGCCACCGGATAGCCTGCTTACAGATGTCGATGTCGTAGTGGTAGACCTGCAAGACATTGGCACGCGCACCTGGACATATGTCGGCGTCATGCTGTACGCGATGGAGGCTGGTGCACGTCGTGGCATTCCTGTAGTCGTGCTTGATCGACCCAATCCGCTATCCGGCGTACGCACCGAAGGCGCATTTCTCGACTCGGCGCTCGCGAACGCGGACGAGCCAAGCGCCACAAAATCCACGAATGGTTTTGCACTGTTTCCGTTGCCGCTTAGGCACGGACTCACTCTGGGTGAACTCGCGCGACTGTTCCAGGGCGAGTTGAAATTGTCAACGCGGTTAACCGTCGTGCCGATGCAGTATTGGCGCCGCGCGATGTGGTTCAACCAGACACAGCTTCCGTGGGTACGACCCTCGCCCAACTTGCCGAATCTCACAAGCGCGCTTTTGTACCCAGCGTTGGTTCCCTTCGAGTCATCAAACCTCTCGGTTGGACGTGGCACGAACGATCCGTTTCAGCGTATTGGCGCGTCGTGGATGCGGGCGGACACGCTCGCGCGACTGCTCGAGGATCTCGCGCTCACAGGTGTCCGATTTCACGCGGAACGGTTCACTCCGGTACAGCCGGGCGATGGCAAATATGCTGGGCAATCCATTCCGGGCTTACGCATCGAAGTGACGGATCGTACGCTCGTGCAGCCGGCGCGTGTTGGCGCAGCGCTACTGTGGGGCCTCGCCCGGTTGAATCGCGACTCGCTGCGTATTGACGATCGCGGGTTTGACCTGCGCATGGGATCAACTCGCGTGCGGGAAGCTATACTGGCCGGTGCCGATCCGGACGCCGTCATGGATCGACAATTGCCCGCGATTGTTGCATTCGAGCGGGATGTGCGACGCTATCATCTCTACCGTTGATGGGTGGCCGGTCCTAGTTTCCTAGGGACGCACTTCCTCTGCGGTTGGACTGTTCAGTCCGGCCATGCGATGGGACGAGGTTTGCCTCGTCCCATCGCGCTTCCGGTCCCAAACTCTCCAGCATTAGCCGAGATGCAATCTCTGTGGGACGCGATTCAACGCGGCTATCTGCGGCTCATCGAGCCCATCGCCGATTGGCTGGTGCGACGTCGTGTCCATCCAAATACGATTACGACCGTCGGCACGATCTGTACAGTGATCGCCGGTGGCATTTTCGCGAGCGGACACATCAAAACCGCTGGCTGGTTTCTTGGCGTGACTGCGTTGTTCGATGTGCTCGACGGCACCGTCGCTCGTCGCACAGGACGCAGTTCGGTTTTTGGCGCGTTTTATGACTCCACACTCGATCGCGTATCCGACGGCGTGCTGTTGGGGGGACTGGTAGTGTTTTATGCCACGAGCAAGGTGCACGCGAGCGACGTCATGCTCACAATTACGTTGCTCGGACTCATTGGCACGTTTTTGACGTCATACACACGGGCGCGTGCGGAAGGGTTGGGACTCGATGCAAAAGTGGGCCTGTTGCAACGGCCCGAACGCATCACGTTGCTGTCCGCACCGCAAGCATTTTTTGGTCTCGCACTGAACGGTTGGGTGCTCGCGGCCATCGTTACGTTGCTGTCTGTCACCGCGTGGATTACCGCGGTTCAACGAATTCTGTACGTCTATCGCACGACTTCTCAGGGAGAGTTGCCGAAGTGACCGATTCGCTCCGCAGCAGTGTCACGTCCATCGCGCCCGCCACCGGAAAGTTGGCAATTTTCACACCGGGTCTCGGCGCTGTTTCCACCACGCTCATGGCTGGCGTCGAACGCGTGCGACGCGGCCTCTCCATCCCGATCGGATCGCTCTCGCAAATGGCGACCATTCGATTGGGCAAGCGCACAGAAAACCGTAGTCCGCTCATTCGCGATCTGGTGCCGCTGGCCTCGCTCGACGACATCGTGTTTGGCGCGTGGGATCCAATTCCCGACGATGCGTTTACGGCGGCGACGAAAGCCGGCGTCCTGGAAAAGTCCGATCTCGAGCCTGTCGCTGAGTTTCTCAAAAGTATCAAACCGATGCCCGCCGCATTCGAGCTCCGGTATGTCACGCGAATCACGGGTGCGACCAACGTCAAAACCGGGAAAAACAAACGCGATCTTGCCGAGCAGATTCGCGCCGATATTCGGAATTTCATGAAGCAGCATGGGGCAGCACGCGCCGCCATGGTGTGGTGTGGATCGACTGAGACGTACATCAAAGCCGGACCGCAGCATCAAACCATCGAGGCGTTTGAGCAGGCGATGGAAGAGAACGATGATGCCATCGCGCCGAGCATGCTGTATGCGTGGGCCGCCATCATGGAAGGCGTACCATACTGCAACGGCGCACCCAATCTTTCCGCCGATTTTCCCGCGCTGCTCGACTTGGCCGTCAAAAAAGGCGTTCCGGTGTCGGGCAAAGATTTCAAGACAGGACAGACGTGGATGAAGACGATCATCGCGCCGGGGCTCAAGGCGCGCATGC
>JAYTTR010000548.1:0-3664 GCA_043744935.1 Gemmatimonadaceae bacterium | reverse complement strand
TGACCTGCTTTCATTTCGACGAGGAACATGTCGCCAACTTTTCGTTCGTCCTGCTGTTGTGTTGCAATCTTTTTTGAATCGGGTGACCACAACACAATCGCGCGATCACTGGTGACCCACCCCGCGTTATCGGTGGCGTATCCAAAATCTTTGACGCCGTCGGTCGTAAGCGGCTTTTCTTGTCCGTTCGACACATCGCGCACCCAGAGATTCCAATCGCGAATGAAGGCGGCTCGCTTGCCGTCAGGAGACAACACCGCGTTGCCTGCTCCACCAGCGCGTCCCCCGGCGCCACCGCGACCGTCACGGCCACCGGCAGAGTCCGCGTTGACCGGAACACCGGCACAATTGCTACGCGTCGCGTCACAGACCAGACGCGTTTTCTTTGCCGGGTCGATCAGTACCACCTGCGTGACTCCAGCCACCGTTGTCCGATACCAAAAACGATCGTCGGGCAGCCAATTGGCCGTCACGACGCCGCCAACGACCAAGCCAGCAAGGGCGGGCGCCAATTGTGCGGCGGCGCGGTCGTAATCACGCGCGGTGTACACGCGTGATGTCTGTGCGTCGCCAGTGACGGTAACGATCGACGACAGCGCGACGATAGACAGCAGGGTGGTCGTCATGCGCGAGCAAAATGGTCGTGTCATATGTGTCCTCGGGAATACCAGGCGCTGCTGATGGCGCGCACAGCGCAGAATGAGCCATGCACATTGTACTGCGAAGGTCAGGGCGACGCGAATGCGCATCGATGAGACGGATGGCGTATACTGCACGATAGCGTGGGCGCGCCCCGCGGTATTCGCTCGTCCCAGTATACTCTCGACCCGTACCAAACCTGTTTTGACGGACACCATCGCCCCGCTCAACCTGTACGCGTTCACACGCACGCAACTCCGCGCACAGCTCGTGCAGTGGGGATTGAATCCGATCCATGTGGGTCGGCTATGGAACTACTTGTACATTGAGTTAGCAGCCTCGCTCGAGGCGATGACAGAATTGCCTCCAAAACTGCGTGCGCGTTTGCATGCCGACACATATCTCGGTGTGCTTGACACGACCATCGCGACTGATTCGTCTGACGGATTCACCCGGAAATATTTGTTGCGTCTCGCCGACGATGAACGCATCGAGACTGTACTCATGCGGTATACGGGCCGAGTGACGGCGTGTGTGAGTTCGCAGGTGGGATGCGCCATGGGTTGTGTGTTTTGTGCCACTGGACAGATGGGCTACACGCGTCACCTCACGACTGGTGAGATCGTCGCGCAAGCGGTGCATGTTGCACGTGCGCTGAAGCGTGCCACGGCGATGACGCACACGCCGCCGACGCGACACCCGATGCGTTTGCGTAACGTGGTCCTCATGGGCATGGGTGAGCCATTGCACAACTACGACGCGGTGATGCACGCCATCGATATCTTGCACGACGACGCTGGTCTTGCACTTGGTGCCGAGCGGATCACACTGAGTACGGTGGGCGTAGTTCCTGGCATTCTTCGTCTCGCGCAGGAGCAACGTCCATTGAATTTGGCAGTCTCGCTGCACGCCGCCACGCAGGCAGAACGCGCCGCGTTGGTTCCCGTTGCGAAAAAATGGCCGCTTGATGAATTGATGGCGGCGTGCCGCACCTACAGCGAGACCACGGGTCGTCGCATTTTCTACGAGTGGACGTTGATCGAAGGAAAGAACGACACGCCCGAGCATGCGCGTGCCGTTGGTGCATTACTGCGCGGTTTGAACGCGCAGGTGAATCTCATTCCGCTCAATCCAACAGCGGGATACGCGGGTACGCCGACGCACAGTGCTGCCGCTCGCGCCTTTCAGCACGTACTCGCCGACGAATTCAACTTGGCGAGTACGGTGCGTCAACGTCGCGGCATCGACATCGCTGCGGGGTGCGGACAGCTGGCCGTCGTGGAAAGCCTCGCGCCATGATTGCGTACGTTGCTAGCTCTGACCCATCGTCAGCACGATGTTCCATTCGCGTTCTGTTACCGGCACTACCGACAGGCGACTCACCTTGATGAGTGCCATGTCCGCGAGGTCCGCGCGCGCTTTGATCTTGGGGAGCGAGACGGGTGTCGCAAGCTTCGACACGGCACGCACGTCCACTGCAAACCATGTGGGCGTGGCCGGATCTGAGGCCGGGTCGTAGTACGCATGCGCAGGATCGAACGCCGTAGGGTCGGGATAACCCTCGCGTACCACTTCCGCGATGCCAACAATCGACGACGGCTCAGCGTTGGAGTGGTAGTAGAACGCGAGGTCACCAACTTTCATGGCGTCACGCAAGAAGTTGCGAGCGCCCGTGTTCCGGATGCTGTCCCAACAGGTGGTTTGCGTGGGTACCGCACGGAGATCGTCAAACGAAAAGACGTCAGGCTCTGATTTAATCAACCAGTACCGTCGCTCACCAACCGCACGCGTGTACACCGCCGCCCACTTGCCTTGTTCGTACGGCATCGACTGCGGAGCTTTCTTTGCAGGCATCGCCCTCGGGTTTTACGATTGGACATCGCTTGGTCGATGCCACGGGAGGTTACATCATGAATATGCGTGAGCAGAGGCGCGAGAACATGAATGAAAACATGCTTGCGCGCGATCAACTCGGCGCGTTTTGTCGACATACGCACGTTGCGCTCGCAGGCGCGCCAACGGGACTGCTTGCCGGTTTGACGTTTGGCTTGAAAGATATTTACGATGTCGCTGGGCACAAATCTGGATTCGGTAGCCCCGATTGGCTCGCGACGCACGATGTTGCAGAAACACATGCCGAGGTGACGTCGCAGCTGCTTGCGGCGGGTGCGATGCTGATGGGTAAAACACACACCGAAGAAATGGCGTTCAGCCTCACGGGCGAAAACGCACACTACGGCACGCCGATCAATGTCGCAGCACCGGGTCGCGTTCCCGGGGGATCATCGAGCGGTTCCGCCGCCGCCGTGGCGGGAGGGCTCGTGGATTTCGCGATTGGCAGCGATACGGGTGGCTCGGTGCGTGGTCCCGCGAGTTTCTGCGGCATCTACGGCATTCGACCAACGCATGGACGCATTTCGCTGGCGGGCGTGTGCCCGTTGGCTCCGATGTTCGACACGTGTGGATGGTTTGCACGTGACCCCGACATGCTCGCACGAATAGGCGATATCCTACTCGGCGGCACGGCATCGATGCCCGGACGTTTGCTATTGGCCGCTGACGCCTTCGCCCTGGCGATGCCCGACGCGGTGACGGCATTGCAGCCAGCACTCGAACGCATCACTGGTGTGCTTGGCACGCCCGAACACGTCACGGTCAGCGCCGACGGACTTGCAACATGGTTTGACGTCTTTCGCGTGTTGCAATTTGGTGATATTTGGGCAACGCACCGCGACTGGGTCACGCGCGTTCAGCCGAATTTTGGTCCGTCTATACTACCGCGATTTGAAGCGGTCGCAAAAATTGAAGCGTCGGAAATTTTACGCATGACAGCCGCGCGCGAACCCATCAAAGCGCGTTTGGATACGTTGCTCGCGAACAACGCGATCCTGGTGTTACCAACCATGCCCGACATCGCTCCGCTGCTCAACGCACCCGCTGCAGACACCATTTTGTTTCGCGAGCGCGCCATGCGCATGCTCTGCATCGCAGGCCTCGGCGGTTTACCACAAGTGAGCTTGCCGCT
>JAYTTR010000547.1:0-3667 GCA_043744935.1 Gemmatimonadaceae bacterium | reverse complement strand
ACGTGCAGACAACGGGTCAGTTTGGCGGCAATGTGTATTCAAACAGCAATCAGACGTTCTACACATCGGGCGACCATCCCGTTGTCGATCAATTCGGAAAAGCCGATGAGTTGAAAAAGCCCGTTCGTTATTACAACGCAGTGGCGAACAACAACAATCTGTATCTCGCCAACTTCGTCGAGAAGGCAAGCTATCTCTCGATAGCAGAGTTAATGGTAGGCTACACGTTTGACGCCAAGAAATACGGCTTCCTCACCAAGGCCGGCATCAGTCGCATGCAAGTCGATCTGCTCGGGCGCAATCTTGCAATCTTCACGAAATACACCGGGTTGAACGTCAACGCCGGTTCTCCCACGGTACGCTTCGATAATGCGACCTACCCACTCACACGGACGCTCACCGGCGTCGTGACGCTGACTTTCTGATGCCGACCCTTTTCAAACCACGCATGCGCTTGATCTCCCGGCGCCTCGCAATAATCACGGCAACCGCGTTACTCACGTCTTGCCTCGGCCTCGACGTCACAGATCCAAACGGTTTGGGTATCACCACGGTGTTCAACAACGCCGCAAACACCGAAGCCGCGCTCGTCGGGTCGTGGAAGGCATATACCGAACTCAATCGTTTCAGTTGCCCAACGCTCGCCATGAGTGTGTGGGGCAATGATATCACGACCACGAGCGTCACGTACATTGATTATTCCACCGAACCGCGCATTCCGGTCAACAATCGCGACAACCTCAATTGCGTGTCGCGCTACGCCTACTACGTGGCGTACGAAGCGGGTGCCGCAGCACGCGAGGCATACCAGGGCATTGTCGAGAACAATCTCAAATTCGGCATTGTCGACGCTGTCTCACCGAATGGACGCGATACGCCGTCACGGGTGATCTTCGCAAAGTTCATCCTGGCAATCTCGCAACTCAAGCTCGGGCTTAACGTCGATCAAGCAGCGATTACCGACATCACCACGCCAACGACCGCGTCAGGCAAAGACCTCAAACCGTATAAGGAAGTTGTGGCGAACGCGGTGACGCAGTTACGCAGTGTGATCGCGGACGCGCGCGCTGCTTCGGACTTCACGCTGCCACCAACTTTCCTCAACGGTCGATCCATCACACGTGATGAGATCATTCGCGTGTCGCTCGGCTACATCACGCGGGCTGACGTATATGCAGCGCGTTCACCGGCTGAGCGAGCAGCAGTGAATTGGGCTGCGGTATTGGCGCGACTCGATTCTGGTATTACGCGCGATTTTGGTCATCAGGCAGATCCGGCAATCGCGGGTACGGGTTCGACATACATCAACAACTCGTTCGCGCAGAACACGGTGCGGATCAGCAATCGCCTGCTCGGTCCAGCAGACACGTCGGGTCAGTATCAAGCATGGCTCGCGAAGTCCATCGCGGATCGCAACGCATTCACGATTACGACACCTGACCGTCGCATTCACGGCGCGACCAATAGTGTCGCTGGCACCAGATTCACGCGACTCACGGCGACCATGGGTAGTGCCACGAACGGCCCGTACCTCACGTCGTCCTACCGCAGCATACGGTATCTCAATACCGCGGCTGACTCGGGTAATCGTGCATTCGTGATCGCGATGTCGGTGGACGAAATGAAGTTCATTCGCGCCGAGGCATTATTTCGCCTTGGGCGGGGTACTGAAGCGGCAGCGATTATCAACACAACGCGCATTGCCGCCGGGCTCAAAGCTGCGGATGCGAATGGTCCAGCAGCCGGCCGCGATTGTGTGCCGCGCAAAGATGACGGGACGTGCGGCGATTTATTTGACGCGATCCA
The DNA here is from genome assembly GCA_043744935.1 of Gemmatimonadaceae bacterium. Classification (GTDB taxonomy): domain Bacteria; phylum Gemmatimonadota; class Gemmatimonadetes; order Gemmatimonadales; family Gemmatimonadaceae; genus Gemmatimonas. Next base: position 1,861 of record JAYTTR010000547.1, on the reverse strand, counting down.
ATATGAGAAGCGCATCGAGTTGTATCCGCTCGAAGGCGACATTCCATGGTGGGATCAGCGTGGTTGGGGCAAGTTGATTCCGGGAACGCCAATTCACATCCCGGTGTCCGGACGTGAGTTGGTCACGCTGGGACTGCCGTATTACACGTTTGGTGGTGGTGGTGTTGGTAGCGCTCCGTAAACCTTGTACATAGGACTGTGCGCAATGTGCGAAGGGCCGCTGACAGATCGTCAGCGGCCCTTCGCGTAACTGAAGCAATGCAACAAAGCAAAAATGTTTTACGGTTTTTCGCTGAGGTTTGCGCAGCCAAATGCCGAGGCATCAGTGACGTTGGTTTGTGGGTCAAATACGCGCACGTAGTACATCTTCCCGCTGTCCAGTTTCGGTACGTTGGACGACGCAGTACCGCCGCCATCCATTTGCGTTTGTACGGGCGTGAACGCCGCCTGCGGGGCGATAGACACACCTTCGTCGCGACAGCGACCTGATACGATGTCCCATGCGAGCCGCATGTCGCGTTTGGTATTCCGGAGGATGATCCTGGCCTTCGACTGCTTGTCGTTGCGCGGCTCGACGGTGATGTCGGCGGCACCGCTATTGGTCAGCTGCCCAATCGTCGCAACCCACTTGCCGGATTGTGCGTGCAAGGAGAGCGGCAGCACAATAAGGACCGCGACGGCGACAATAATTTTCCGGCTGTACGATGCGGTGGAGTAACGCATGGGAGATCGTCGTCCGAGTGACGGGTGATGACAACGGGATCGATTTGACTGTGCTGGAACGTTGAAGCGTAAAATCCATCACGGTTCTTCAAAGCGCAATCGGTGCTGGCGGAGCCGCAACCTTTGCGGCCGCACATGCCATGCCCGGCTCAATTGCGTTGCAGTTCGAGTACTCATTGGTTGAGCGTAGTATTGTATGCGCACGGTATCGTCCCCACGGATAGTAATATTTAGAGTGCGACGGTGCGCGGTTGGTGAAAGCGGGCGCTGCACGCCACGTCGCGCATAAACCTCAATTCAGTATGCAAACGACACCACGCCGCACTGTTCCGTTGCGCATCACGGTCGTACACCCACCACCGGGTGTGCGCTTCGCGATTCAATCCGGCAAGGCGGAGCTTATCGAGTCCTCGTGTATCGCTGTGAGCATCGAAGGTCGCTCGCGCGACGGTGGTCCAAACGGCGCGACAGTGCAGTTCCTCGATAATGGACGGCAAGTGACTTCACGAAATAGTGCAAATGCTGATTGACCATCTGGTGTACGCGACGCCTGATGTCGACCAGAGTATTACCGAACTCGAAGCACGATTCGGCATTCGGGCATCACTCGGTGGACAACATGCGGGGAAGGGCACGCGCAATGCGCTCCTGGCCCTTGGCTCACGGACCTATCTCGAAATTGTCGGACCCGACCATGCGCAACCGACGCCGGAGTCACCACGCTGGTTTGATATCGACACGTTAACAGCGCCGCGACTCGTCACGTGGGCAGTGCACGGATCAGCGCTTACACAGTTGGCTAAAAACGCAGCGCGCAAGGACGTACATCTTGGCGACGTACTGGCGGGCAATCGCACGCGTCCAGACGGAGTGCGACTGCTTTGGGAATACACGGATCCACGGACAATGATGTCGGAGGGGTTAGTGCCATTTTTTATCGACTGGGGTGTGTCACCGCATCCGGCAGCACGGGCCGCGCACGGACTCACGTTAGTGGAATTGCGCGCAGAGCATCCGTCGCCCGATAGCGTTGTGCGCATGCTGGACGTCTTGAACGTCGTCATCCCAGTGACAAAAGCCTCGGCGTCCGCGCTGTGCGCCATCATTGACGGACCCAATGGACGAATGGAGCTGCGTT
>JAYTTR010000546.1:0-3686 GCA_043744935.1 Gemmatimonadaceae bacterium | reverse complement strand
ATCGCTGAAGACGTCAGCCGCATAAGTTGCCGCCGGATCTTTTCGCACACTGGGACCCTGCCACTGCATGAGTACGGCCACCGTATTGATCGGTTCCTCCACAATGAGCGCCTTGTTTCCGCTCAAGGGCGGAATAGGTGGGATCGGATCCACCACAAACGGATCGGCACCGCGCGGCCAATCACCATACACCTTTTCGGCCAACGCAAAAATCTTGTCCGCGTAGACATCGCCCGTGACAATGAGCGCGCTATTGTTGGGCACGTAATACTTCCCTTGAATCATGCGCATCTGCGCTGGTGTGACATTTTTCAACACCGTGCGATCACCAATCGTATTTTTCCGACTGGATTGCCCCGGATACAAAAGCTCGGTCGCCCGCTGATTGAACGCAAAGCTCGGCTGCGCTTCATTGCGATCATATTCGCCAAGCACCACCTCTTTTTCTTGCGCCAGTTCGTCCTCGCGAAACAACGGTGTGCGCAACGCACTGGCGAGAAATCGCAGCCCACCTTCGACGGAATCGGCCGGCAGCGTGAGGAAATAGTTCACACGTTCTTCCTGTGTGCTGCCATTGAATTTCGCACCAAGTTCGGCTGAACGGTCAGTGAAGGCTTCCGCGTCAGGCAAATCCTTGTTCGCTTTGAAAAACATGTGCTCGTACATGTGTGCAAGTCCGTTGAACGCTGGCGGCTGTGTGAACGCGCCATTGCGCACATCGATTTCAAGGGTCGCCAACGGAATGCCATGGTTCTCCACAACGATAATTTCCATGCCATTCGCGAGCACTTTGCGACGAAGTACTTTATCGAGTTCGGCGCGCGATTGTGCGCGCAGCGCATGTGTCGTGAGCACTGGCAATACGAGAGCCGCACACGCTGCAGCAACGGCGAGACGCTGCACGCGGCACCACAATCGAGGCGCGAAGACACCGAGAGGATCAAGCATCCGTTGACGTATGAGGAGATGACAATTGGCGAGAGTCGCTGGCACGATACCCCGGCCAGGAATGCGGAGGTCCGGGCACCCAACGTAGGATGGCACATTGGCGACAGCTGCCGCTACACGTAAGCTCCAGTGCATGCGACCACTGCTCGAAGCCACCGCGAACCGCGCCATTTGCTACCTCGAAGGTCTCGCGTTGCGCGGCGTTGCGCCGACCGCTGCTGCGCTGGCCGAACTTCCTCGCCTCGACGGTCCGGTGCCCGAGGGCCCGTGTGATCCGCTCGAGGTGATTGCGCTGCTCGACGATGTTGCGTCACCCGCATCCGTCGCCATGGCCGGGCCGCGCTTTTTTGGATTCGTTATCGGCGGGGCGTTCCCCGTCACTGTTGCTGCGAATTGGCTCGCGACCGCGTGGGACCAGAATTCGGCCATATATCGCGCCACGCCAGCCACGGCGCAGATCGAATCCACGGCATTGCGTTGGACGCTCGACGTGCTGGGCTTGCCGCCACATTGTGGCGCAGCATTCGTCACCGGCGCAACGGTCGCGAATTTCAGCGCGCTCGCGGCGGCACGTCACGCAGTGCTCGAGCGCGCGGGTTGGAATGTCGAAGCGGATGGACTGTTCGGCGCCCCGCCTATCACCGTCGTGGTGAGCGATGAAGTGCATCCGAGCGTGACAAAAGCACTCGGGATGCTTGGACTTGGACGCTCGCGCGTGACTCGCGTTCCAGTGGACGGACAAGGACGTATGCGCCTCGACCGATTTCCGGCGTTGGTCGGCCCCACCATCGTGTGTACACAAGTCGGCAACGTGAATACCGGCAGCGTCGACCCTATTGCCGACATAGTCAATCTCGCCCGCGCCGCAAATGCGTGGGTCCATGTCGACGGCGCCTTCGGATTGTGGGCCGCTGCTTCGCCAAAATATGCGCATCTAACGCACGGCATGGACGCGGCGCACTCGTGGGCCACCGACGCACACAAGTGGCTCAACGTTCCCTACGACAGCGGCCTCGCGATCGTCCGCGATCCGCATGCGTTGCAGGCAGCGATGGCCATCACTGCGGCGTATCTGCCCACATCCTCCTCGCACCGCAATCCAGCCGACTTTACCCCCGAGCTGTCGCGACGGGCACGTGGCGTCGAGGTCTGGGCGGCACTGCGACAGCTCGGACGCTCCGGTGTCGCGGAGCTGGTCGAACAGTGTTGTGCACACGCGGCGCGCTTTGCCGTGCAACTGTCAGCTGCCGGCTTTGAGATTCTCAATGACGTCGTCCTCAATCAAGTGCTCGTGGCCTTCGGTGATGCCGCGAGAACACAACGGGTTATCGAGGCCGTGCAAGTCGATGGCACATGTTGGGCCGGCATCACTGAATGGCAAGGGCGCACCGCAATGCGCATTAGCGTGTCGTCATGGGCCACCACCACGGCCGATGTGGACCTGAGCGTGACCGCGATCGTGCGCGCGGCACGATCGACCTGACTAGCCGCGCCGTTCGGTGAGACGTACACTCAAAGCTCACACCTTTGCGCCGAGGTCCACGATGCGTCGATTCCTGTACGTTGGAGTGCTGTTCGCAAGCGCGGCAGTGCTATGCATTCCACAATCGCTCCACGCGCAAAAGCAGCGCGGCGACCGTAATCGCCTGAGTCGAGATGATGTCGCCGAAGTCGCCAGCGGTGGGAACACCGCGTACGACGTGATCCGGACGTTACGACCACAATGGCTCTCGCCGCCAAATGGTCGCAACGCCACCGCTACGATGACGGGCGATGGCGGTGGTGCCAAGGAGGTTGTGGTCTACATCGATGACACACGGCAGCAGTCGCTCGATGACCTTAAAACCGTCAAAATTGCGGCCATTATCGAGCTGAGATTTTTGGACCAAAATCGCGCCATTCAGATGCGTGGTCCCGGACATGAGATGGGCGTGATCGAAGTGATCACCATTGCGCGAAAGAAATAGCGACGGGGGGGCGGGTGCGAAGAGTGGCTGAATCTCGTGCAGCGACTCCGACTGTGATCAATCGCGCTCGGCACCCCCTCGTTTACTTTCCCGCATGACGCCCGACGACATTGCCACCGCGCTCGCCGCTTCGCTTACTCCGGCGCACGTGCACGTGCGCGAATCACTCGCCCCATTCACCACCTTTCGCATTGGGGGTCCGGCCGATGTACGGTACGACGCAATGTCGGCCGACGCTTTGGCGACAGCCATCATCGCCGCGCGCACCCTCAATATTCCGTGGTTCGTACTGGGCTTAGGCGCCAACATTCTCGTTGGCGACCGCGGCGTGCGAGGACTGGTCATTCGTAATTGCGCCACGGCGCATACCATCCATCCCGACGGAACACTCTGGTCCGAGAGCGGTGCCGTAATGCAGGACCTCGTGCTCGACACAGTGCGACTTGGCTGGTCGGGCCTCGAGCATTACATCGGTATTCCGAGTACCGTCGGTGGAGCGCTATGGCAAAATTTGCATTTCTTGTCGCCCGCCCCTGAGCGCGAGCGCACCATGTTTATCGCCGAAGTGTTTGGATCGTGCGAAATTCTCGCGGAAAATGGTGTTCGGCGAACCGTCAACGCAGACTATATCAAGTTTGGGTACGACGAATCAATTTTTCATCACACCCGCGACGTCATCCTGAGCGCGACGTTTCAATTACATCAGGCAGACACCGCGGCATTGCACAAAGTGCTGCAGGAAAATTTGGCGTGGCGTGGATCTCGGCATCC
>JAYTTR010000545.1:0-3693 GCA_043744935.1 Gemmatimonadaceae bacterium | reverse complement strand
CCAATCGAGGAAGTCTTCTAACGGCCGCTCGTTTACGGCGATCAGTTCAGTGCCAGGGATGATGCCAACCTGCTCGGCGATGCTCCCCGGGGTAACGCGAGTGACTCGAACCATGACCCGATACGAAAACGAGGGACAGGCCACGGCGGCCGTCCCCCGGATAAAGTGCGCGACGACCGAACGTCATCACCCAACGCTGTAAAATCTACGAGGATATCGGTCCGAAGTCAATCAAACACATGGACTTCGGACCCTGCACCATGTACGCAATTTTACATGCGACGCCCACTATTTAATCGGCGCGTAACGATAGGCGATTGCAGTCGGCGAATCGATCTTGACGGAGAAGGTGGTCGATGCGCCTGCGTCCACCGGTCCGACCGCGACATCCTTCGCAGCGACGACGGTACCCTTCGCATCGAGCAACTCAAATTTTATGGTCCACGAACCGGTCTTCTCGCTCTCGTTGTTGAGGTTGCCCTGCAGTTGAAACGACGTGCCAGACTTGGCCGCAAGAAAGACGGTCACGCGCGGATTGACCTTATCTCGCGTCGCAATGGCAGACAACGTCGAATCGCCGTACGCTTTCTTTTTCGCCGCGTCTGTCTCGACGCGTTGCCGTAGCTGCCAGTAACCGGCGTGCATGCGCCATGTGTCAGGGCTGTTCGGATCCACTTCGATGAGCCTGAGAGAGACGGGCCCCATACGATCCGCATCCTTCATCTGAAACAGCACGTTCGAAAGATTCAGTAAGGCGACTCGGTGGTACGGATTTTTTTTCAATCCGTTTTCGAACATCGCCGCTGCATCTTTGTCGCGTCCAGCTGCGGCAGCATTGGATGCGGCCTCAAACAATTGAATGTCGGTGAAGCGATCAGGACTGGTGAGCATGTCGCCAAAGATGGCCTTCACTGCTACCGTGTCGCCTGACATGCGCAGCGCACGTCCGAGCGCCTGCTGCGCATTCGGTTCACCCGGTGCGTCCCTCAAGAAATCCTCCAGCAATGCCCGCCCCTGCTTGATCTCGCGATCACGCGCTACGCCCGTCAGCTGCTCGCCACGGGTAAGTGCAATGACCGCGAGATTATAGCGGCTTTGTTGTTTCACCTTTTTGTAGACGGTGTCCGCGCCCGAGAGCTCAATCACCTTTGCCATCGCCACCGCCGCGCTATCCAGCTGGTTTTGCTTCTGATACACAGCGGAAAGCACGTTCCACGGCCGTGGGTCCGTGCTGGCCACTTGCATCGCCAACTGTGCGTAGTACGAGGCCGAATCCAGCTTGTCCGCGTTCATGGCCGCGACCGATTTGTTCAGCACGTCGGTAAAAAATCGCTGACGATATGGCGCTACGGTTGCCTTGCACTGCGGCATAAGACGCTCGATGCTGGTCGCCGCAGAGTCGACAGCCAGCAGCAAGTTGTGTGAGCCTTGCGGATTGCTCGTGAATCCAACGGCGCCACGTTTCATCACAAAGGGCGCGCCATCGACCTGCAGATACTGCGCGTACGTGCGTAGCAGCATGAACTGCCGGCCGGGTTCGTTATTGATGCGATCCGCGTTATCGGTGAGCACCCGAATGGAGTTGGCGAGATGTTTCGGAATCTCGTCCGGCCGCTTCGCCGTCGCCGCGGCGAGGACATACTGCTTTGCGCCGTTCACTTGATACGGACTATCGTCCTTGATGTCGCACTTCAGGGTTTGTGCCACGAGCGTGACCGGCAGTGTCACCGCGCCGGTCGCCATCATGCACCACATCAACCATCGCTGTTGTTTCATCAGAGGTACTCCTTGTCGTTACGACAGAACATCATGGTCGCGCAAAAAACGCGCCCCTGGAATTTACTACACCCTATACGACGCACCGGCACCGGTGTTGAAGAGAACCACTTCTGCGGTGCGGGCAATTGTGCCCTGCGTCACTGCATCCCGTAGTACTGAAAGCGCGCAACCACCCTCTGGCGCGGCATCGAAACCTGTTGCCATTGACAGCGTTCGCGTCCATGTCCGGATCGCCTCCTCAGTCGCGGTAGCGGCAACACCGCCAGCTTCGCGTAAAATGCGCAACAACAATTGATCGCCGAGTGGCGCTGGTACGCGTAGACCGCTGGCGTATGTCATGGGGTCTATCCACGGCTCTGCTTTTGATTGCCCGGCGGCAAACGCGCGCGCAATCGGCGCGCAGCCGGCGGCCTGTGCAACAACATAGGCGGGCTGCTTACTGCCAGCCGGTAACCATCCACCGGCGAGCAATTCATTGATCGCCTTCCAAATCCCGATGGTCCCTTCGCCACCGCCGGTGGGATAAACAATCACGTCCGGGATGCGCCAACCCAACTGTTCGGCAATTTCAAATCCCATCGTTTTCATACCTTCCACGCGATACGGTTCACGCAGTGTGGACACGTTGAAATACCCTGTCTCAGCCGCGTAACCGATGGCCAGCTTACCAGCGTCACCGATATGCCCGTCAATGCGAATTAACGTCGCGCCCATTGCTTCGATGGTGTCGAGGATCGGGCGTGGTGTGCTTGCTGGCGCAAACACGCGCACTGGAATGCCTGCAGCGGCTCCGTAAGCCGCGAGCGCAGCGCCTGCGTTGCCGGCAGTCGGCACGACGAGCCCGGGCACGCCGGCTCCCCTCGCACGCGTTACAGCGGCACTCATACCACGCGCCTTGAACGATGCCGTGGGATTCTGCCCTTCATCCTTGATCCACAGCCGACGTACACCGACCGCATCGGCCAACGCCTGAAATTCGTACAATGGTGTTAACCCTTCGCCTAAGCACACTGGAACTTCGCCGGCGAGAAGCGGCATGAACGGCGAGTAACGCCAGGCGTCACATCGCGGCGCGAGCGGAGTACCGACCGGGACGGGACTGTAGCGCGCAAACAGCGGCTGTCCACAGGCCTTGCACACCGAAGCGCCGGTTATGGGCGCTTCGGTCTCGCACGACGAACAGGAGAGGCGCCAAGGCGCAGCGTCAAGCGGGGGCGTGGTCATCGGTATTTGTTGGGGATTCGAGAGGATCTGGCACTGCGACGAACGCGTCACTGACAATTGGGATATCGGGCAGCACGACACCGAGAGCGAGCAACAATCGGCGCGCGCTTGCGGGGCCGAAGCCTGGAACAACGGCAACCTGGTCGAGCGTCGCCGTGCGAACACCCTGCACGCTCCCGAAAACTTGCAGTAGCGCTCGACGTTTCGCCGGTCCGACGCCCGAGATGTTCAACAGCTCCGACGTGATGGTGCGAGCAGTCCGCTTTTGCCGCTGAAAGGTGATAGCAAAACGGTGCGCCTCATCCCGCGCCTGTTGTAACATGCGCAAAGCCGGCGAGCGGCGAGGCAATTTTACAGAATCGCTTCGCCCGGGCAGAAAGATTTCTTCGTCACGTTTCGCGAGGCTGATGACCGCGAGTTGCGCTAGACCAAGCGCATCAAGTGCGTCCTTTGCCGACGACAGTTGTCCCTTGCCACCGTCGATCACCACAAGGTCCGGCAGCGATTTCTCTTCGCCCGTGCGACGTGTGAAGTAACGCGTGACGACTTCGTGCATCGCACGAAAGTCATCGTTCCCTTCAAACGACGCAATTTTGAATTTGCGATACTCTGCGCGCTTCGGTCGACCGTTTTCAAACCAGACGCCGCTCGCAACGACATCAGTGCCTTGCGCGTGTGAAATATCAAAAC
>JAYTTR010000544.1:0-14598 GCA_043744935.1 Gemmatimonadaceae bacterium | reverse complement strand
AACACTGAGCAACTGCCCGGGTGACTCTACGCGCACAACCAGTTCCCCATCAGCCCAAACACCTGCAGCGGCACAGACATAGCGCGCGGTGCGTAACGACCGGCCCGCCGCGGCGGCGATCGCAAGCGATTGCTGCAAAAATACATTGTTCGCCGCATCTAGCGCAGCGCCACTAAGGTCGCTGCGCCCAGACCAGCGCTTACTACGCACGCCTGGCGCTCCGCCGAGCGCGTCTACTTCAAGGCCCGAGTCGTCAGCAAACACCGCTCGGCCGTCGTCCGACCGGGCAAACCATCGCGCCTTCGATAACGCGTTCAACTCAAACGTGTCAAATACTTCGAGCGCATCCTCTTCCGCACACTCGACAATACCGAGCCCCTCAAGCGTTTCGGGTTCAAGAGCCGCTTGCGCAAACAACCCGCGTAACTCGCGCAACTTCCCTTCGCTTCGCGTCGCAATAAGCACACGTGCGTTCACGATTGCCGTCCGGCGCGACCGAACCGACGTTTCAGTTGACGCTACCCGCGAGCACCGCGCGTTGTGCCACATCCAGCTCCGATATTCCCCGCATCGCGACGTCGAGCAATGCGTCAAGTTCACCACGCGCAAATGTGCCGTGTTCGCCAGTGCCCTGCACTTCAACGAATCGCCCTTCACTGCTCATCACGACATTCATGTCCACACCGGCGCGCACATCTTCGTCGTAATCGAGATCAAGTCGAACTTCGCCATCCACTACGCCAACGCTGATTGCCGCAACACGACGCTTGACGGGTGACGCGCCAATGCGACCGGTGCGCACCATCCACGCAAACGCATCCTGGACGGCGATGCACGCGCCTGTAATTGCTGCCGTGCGCGTACCGCCGTCGGCTTGCAGCACATCACAGTCAACTTTGATCGTGAATTCTCCAAATTGAAAATCATCGAGCATCGCACGAACACTGCGACCGATGAGTCGCTGAATTTCCTGCGTGCGACCGCCGATCTGCTGTCGTTCACGCGATGACCTCGTGCGCGTGGCGCGGGGCAACATCGAATACTCCGCGGTAATCCATCCTTCCCCAGAACCGCGTCGCCATCCCGGCACACCATCTTCCACCGAGGCCGCGCAGAGCACGCGGGTTTCGCCAAACGACACCAGACACGACCCCTCTGCGTACAACACAGCGCTTCGCTCGAGGTGCACCGTGCGCATACGATCGTTCGCGCGCTCAACTCTCGGGAGTACAGCTTTACTAGAAGATTCAGCCACGCAAACGCTCGATGATGGACGTTGTGGATTGACCTGCGAGAAGCGGCACTACGACGACGCGGCCGCCACGCGCCTTCACAACATCCGCACCAACGATGGTGTCCGGCGCATAGTCGCCGCCTTTGACAATCACATCGGGCTGCAATGCGCGTACCAGTTCCAGCGGCGTATCCTCATCGAAGATCACGACCGCATCGACGGCTTCGAGTGCAGCCACAACCGACGCACGATCTTGTTCGTTGCGCACGGGACGCGATGGTCCTTTGAGACGGCGAACAGAGGCATCGCTATTGATTCCCACAACCAGGACGTCGCCCTGCCGTCGAGCACCGTCCAGGACCTCAACATGACCCGGATGTAACAAGTCAAAGACTCCGTTGGTGAAGACAAGTGATCCCGACAGGTTGCCACGCCACGTTTCCGCATCGGGCACAGTCATGACCTTCGACCCCGGCGTGCGAACCGAACGCGCCGTTACCATTGCGACTGCATTCCTTCGATGAGTTGCGTGACCAGTGTTTCGATCGCGTTCTTGCGTCCTGTGGCCTCACCGCCTTCTGGATATTGTCCTTCCTGCGACAGTCCGGCGCGCTTGAGCAACGTACGTCCGGTGGTTTGATCAACAATCTCCACGTCGACTACGATCTGTAGTCGTCGTCTCGTTGAATTCGTTTGACGCGGATCTGCGCTGACACCGGCGGGCAAGTCTACTTCGTATCTCACGATTGTTCCACGAACCAACACATCCGCTTTCAGTTCGGTCGCTTCGCGCAAATTGAGTCGATCTTTCATGCCTCTGCGTAATTGCTCCAGTACCTCGCGCTGCAGTTCCGGGACCGCCGTTTGATTGTCGAACGGCTGCACGGACGCACTGCGAAGATTTTTCGGCAGTCCACCTCCACCAGAAAAACCGTATAAGCAACTGGTGCACAGCAGGAGCGTCGCCAAAAACAGCGACACTGAGACCACGGGTATGTATCGTGCGCGCGGCGTGCGCACGCTATGGTTTGCGCCAGATTGCGTCATCAAATCCTTCGACGATAGTGGTATCGGTGACGCTGATGCCGAGGCGTCGCCTCGCACCTTCATGTACATACTGCAGTTCCCACTGACCCGCACCATTTCGACGGCGCGTCACCCATTCGATGATGCGCCCGCCTTCGATTCGATCGACACGCGCCAGCGTTGTGCCACTGTACGCCAATCGCCACGCTCGACCGTCGGCGGCTGATGCATCGCGGCCGCGTAAATCTCCGAAATCGGCGCGTAATGTGTCTCCATCGACGCGCACAACGGTGTCACGTGTTGTCGGAAGCGCGAGTCGGCCAAGTGCAGCCCAGAGTAATGGTACCGGAGGCAAAAATCGACGGACGAGGTCAATACCTGGCACTTCGAGTGAGTCGCGCACGAGTATCGCGTATCCGCCTGTCATCCCGTTCTTCAGGAAAAAATCAAGTCGTGCGCGATCGGGCGGTCCCACGCGAACCGCACCGTCGCCGTTGGCTTCAAACGTTTCGTCCTTGTACGTCCACGTAAACTTGAGCAGTGTCGGTTTCGAGGACAAACGCGTTGGCGGTAAGGCGGATTGCGTTGGTGTGCCGCGCAGCACTCGCGCGCCTGGCGTACATGCGGCAACTGAAAAAATCATTGCCATCGCGCCAACTACGCATACGCGTAGCATCATCGTACGTCCACACGAATTACGCGATCACCCTGCACGACACGATCGAGTACATCCATTCCTGAAAGCACACGTCCGAAGACGGTATAGTGACCGTTGAGATGAGGTTGCGCCGCATGACATAAATAGTACTGACTCCCTCCGGTGTCCGGGCCGGACGTTGCCAATCCGAAGCACCCACGTTCGTGTCGTTGACGCGTGAGCGCATCGCGGAGTGCAAAGCCAGGGCCGCCAGTACCGTCGCCACGCGGATCACCGTCCTGCGCGACAAAGTTTGGTACGACGCGATGAAACCTCGTGTCACGATAATATCCTTTGTTCGCCAACGTCACGAATGCGTCAACTACCATTGGTGCATCCGCACCGAACAGTTCGACTGTCATCGTTCCGCGCTCCGTTTCGATCAATGCCTGCGGCATTTTCGCGTTCGCAGAGAGCAAACGCCTTGCAATACGTTCGTAGTCGGCAAACGGGCGAGTTGTGCTACTGCCGATCTTCCAGCGGGCGAGCGGCGTTACCGACTGCACCGCGCTACGTTCTGTTGACGACTGTGATGGGAGGAGCTTCGCCAAGCGCGCGCGCGCGCTCGCGTCAAACCGGAGACTGTCGCGCTCCCACGCACTTGCGATGTACCGCAACGCTGCGATTCGAGCGTCGCCTTCCATATCGCGCTCAGCGAGTGCGTACCCGTCCAACACAGTTGGCACTTCGTCCGCGCGTGCGGTGCGCTGCAGCGCGGCCGCGCACGTCGCCCGCACGCGCATGTCGGCGTCGGTCAGACCGCGGTGCAGCAATTGGCGGATCATGTTGTCGTCGGAAGCGCTTGGCGCAATCAGTGCGAATCCACCCGCACGTACCCGTCCGTCCGTGTCACTCAGTACACGTTTTCCAACGGCCGAGTGATCGCCTTTCGGATCCTGGCTTTGGGCGTCGGTTACTGCAGCACGCAACCGCCAGTCCGCCTCTGCCGCCCACTGCGTTTCAGCGGCGCTTAACGCGCTCGAACCCACCGTACGCGCGTTGACGAGCAAGGTGCGGCGTACCATGTACGTGGTATCGCGATCCCATGCGTTCTGCCACGCGGCGACATCGCCTCCAAAAACCGCACTGCTATTTTCGGCTGCGGCCACTCGCACGTTTGCATCAACATCAGCAAATGATTTTTCAAGATCTCGGCGCGCATCCGGGCCGAATGTCGCAAGGCTCCGGGCAGCATTCGCTCGCACCCGTGGGCTTGCATCGCTCACGAGCGTTTGTAGCACCGTGCGTGCACGTGTCGCAAGGGAATCTCCGGCTGATGCCTTGGTCAATGCACGCGCGACATATTGACGAACTTCCTCGTCGGGATACGCGACGAGTGGTAGCATTGCGGTGAGACCTGTCGAGAGACGCGGGCGCGCGATCACGTACGCGGCCGCGCGCACGACTTCAACGGATGCATCTTTGAGCCACGGTAACGCGGCTGCGACCGGAATCTGTCGCAGTTTGACGATGGCGAGCAGCAATTCCGCGCGAATGAGTGGGGCGCGTTGCGCGGCGACACTTGTGGTGAGCGATTGCGCGGTTCCATCTCCGAGCAAAGTCACTACCGTGCTTCGCGCCGGCTCACCAATTTCGCCCATTGCCCACGCGGCCTCGCGTGCGACTGCGTCTGGCGCACCCGAAAGTGCACGACCAAGGGCGGCAAGCGACAACGTATCTTTTGCCAACCCGAGCGCAAATGCGGCATCGGCGGCAACGGCAGTATCTGCGTCAAGCAGGAGGCGTCGCAGCAGCGGATAGCGCGCCCGCAACTGCACTTGTCCAATGGCGAGCGCCGCGCGAGCTCGCTGCACGGAGCTCGAAACGCGCATGATCTCGTCGATGAGCAACGTATCGCGCAACCGCTGATCAGTCATCGCCAGCAACCGTGCGTCAAGCGACACATCGGTTTGCGACGTTGCCCCGCGCGCGGAGAAACCGCCGGACGACGCGCACGCGCTCATCACCGTCGCCACAAAGGCGAGCACAGCGAGTCGCCGCACGCACAAAGAGCGCGTGCCCCCAGCAAATATGCGTTGAGCTTTACTGGTCATCATCAAACGCTGTCGCAAGTACTGCGGTCATCAGGCCTCGCAAATGTGGTGGCAACGTCGCCATGCGCCCGCTGGCGGACAGTGAAACGAGCGTCGTCGTGGCATCGACCAGTACGTCGTTCGCGTGCGCCTTGTGGATGCGGTAGTGAAACGTCATTGCCCGGGAGCGCACCGACGTCAGCCGCGTTCGCACAATGATCGAGTCATCATATCGCGCCGAAGACAGATATCTGAGCGTCGCATCTGAAACAGCAAGCTGCAGGCCCTCTTCTTCAAAAGTGGCGTATGATTTTCCAAGCGCCCGGATAAAGTCGGTGCGGCCAATTTCGCACCAGATGAGGTAGTTGGCGTGATACACCACTCCCATCTGGTCTGTTTCGGCGTATCGCACGCGCAGCTCGCTAACGGTTTCGTGGGCCATGACAGACCGAAGAAACTAACGGACGCAAGGAGTTTGTGGACGCGCTCGGCGCGCGTTAGACTGCCCACGTGCTTCCAACCCCCTGTCACGTTATCGGCGACGCCCACCTCGGCGTTGCCCCGAAAAGCGCAGAGCAATCGCTCTTGGCGTTCCTTCGCGCCCTCTCGGGTCGCACGCGATCACTCGTTATCATGGGCGATCTCTTCGACTTTTGGTTTGCGTGGCGCCACGTGATGCCGCGCGCTGGATACCGAGTGCTCGCCGCCATTGCCGACCTGCATGACGCGGGTATCGAGGTGCTGTGGATTGGCGGCAATCACGACTGTTGGGGCGGCGATCTGTTGATGGCCGAGACCGGCGCGACCTACACGTTGGATCCGTGGCGTGATCACATCGGTACGTGGTCAACGCTATTACAGCATGGCGATGGACTACGCGCAGTGGAAGACGTACGATATCGGCGCTTGCGTAGCGTTTTGCGCAATCGGTTGGCGATAGGGGCGTTTGGATTGCTACACCCGGATTTTGCGACTCGCGTGGCACTCGCTTCGTCTGATACGAGCCGACATCGTCGCGCGGGCGATCAAGGCCGCGGACTTTTGCGTGTCGCGACAGATGCGCTTATGCATCCCAATGGCCCGGATCTCGTGATTCATGGACATTCGCATGTACCGATGCTTTCGCGCGCGGGCCATGGATGGTATGCGAACGCTGGTGCCTGGTACCTCGATCAGCAATTTTTGAGGATCGATGACACACGTATCGCGCGATGCGCGTGGACCGGATCAGGCGAAGGAGACGTGCTCGACGCTGGTGATCGCACCGGGAAGGAATTGTTTCGCTAACAGCAGAAATTTTTCCGGCGCGTCCGATGCCACGAACCGATGCACGACGTGACCGCGCGATCGCAGCAATTGTCGGTCGTCGAGGATTCGCGCCGTGTCCGAGGCCGTCTCTTCCCCACTGTCAATGAGCGGCACGAAATGGCCCATTTCTTCGGCGATGACCGTTGCGAGCAGCGGGTAATGCGTACATCCGAGCACAAGCGTATCCACATGCGCAACTTTGAGCGGCGCGAGGTACTCCTTGACGATGACTCTGGTGGCCGCGTGATCGAGCCATCCCTCCTCCACCAATGGCACCAGCAGTGCGCAGGCCTGCTGACGAACGTCGACGGCCGGGGAGATGGCGTGAATAGCTCGCGCATACGCGCCTGAATTGATCGTGCCCGATGTGCCAATCACTCCAATAGGTCCGCCGCGCGTTGCCTGGACTGCCGCTCTTGCCCCAGGGTCAACAACGCCGATAACTGGAATTGTCAATTGCTGCTGCAAGTACGTAAGTGCATGCGCCGTTGCGGTATTACACGCAACGACAATCGCTTTCACGCCCTCAGTCACCAGCCAATCAGCGATTTGCCCGGCATACCTTCGCACCGTTTCGGGACTTTTGGGACCATACGGTACCCGCGCTGTGTCACCCACATAAATCAGTGATTCGTTCGGCAAGCGCTTCAGCAATGACCGAACAACCGTCAGTCCGCCAATACCGGAATCGAAGACGCCAATCGGTGCCTGCTTCGATTCGGTTACCATCGTAGCGTAGCCACCACTGCAGCTCCGCCGCGCGTTGGAAGCGCGGATAGCACCACGGGTACATCCCACAACTGTGCAGAAACAAATGCATCTGCCGCGCCGAGCAAATGATTAAACGCGAGCAACGCGAGCCAATCTTCAACGGCTAGACGCCGCGAACGCAGGAGATCCGCCGTGTATGAGCTAGCAAGTGCGCCAGTCCTAACCGGAACGCCACCAACCAAGGTAAACTCGGAAGGGAGCGAATCCGCACGGAACCGACGCGCTTCACGGACATCCGCTTGACTACGTCGCACCATGGCGAGCGCGCCCAGTTCGATACTCGCGAAGAACGCGCCGGATGTTCCGCGGTCGAGTCGCGATTGCCCGTAACCGGGAAGCGCGAGTGAGTACAAGAACGCGCGCTTTGGCGAAATTGGCGGTATTAGACGAGACGGCAATCCGCCGGCGCGTCGGGTTGGCACCAGTACGCTGTCCGGACGTGCCCGCACGCGCAATGAGTCGACTTGTTGCGCGCGTGCGTGCGTCGACCCGATCACGGACGCTGTGACAAGTATCGCAAGCATCCTCAGCTGACGAACACCAGTCGCTGCCAAACCTTGCCTCATCGTTATCCGGAATGTGATAGATGCCAACCATACTCGCAGTGCGCCAAGATACCCCGAATCGAACAACTCGGTCGCGGTCAGTGCCGTGAAAACCTGGTTGTGCGAAACGGCGAGCAATCAGAGCGCGACGATAGCCTCGATCTCCACGCGTACATCGCGCGGCAATCCAAGCACGGCAACGGTTGAACGGGCTGGCTTCGCGTCACCGAGGACGCGCACGTACACGGCGTTCATTGCCGCAAAATCGGCCATGTCGCGCAAATACACGGTGGTTTTTACAACGCGCGACCAATCGGCACCTGCGGCGCTGATAATCGCGGTCAGACTCTGCAGGACTCGCTCCGTTTGTGGCGTCACGTCGCCGGGAACGAGTTCCATGGTTTCCGGATCGATCGCAATTTGACCCGCGGTGAACAAAAATCCGTTGGCTTTCACCGCTTGCGCGTAGGGGCCGATTGCTTTGGGCGCAAGGTTGGTATGCAACGATTCGATTGTCATGTCGTTAACGCGTTGTGGGGAAATGTGGTGCTTCGGGTAAGGCGAAACAGCGTCGAGTATTCGCGAGCGTTTCCGCGCCGAGTACATCAATACTCGTCTCGCGCGCCGTGGCGAGACTCGCCAGCGTTAGCGCCACGTGCGCCGACTCGTTGCGCTTGCCACGATATGGAATTGGTGCAAGGTAAGGCGCGTCAGATTCGACGAGTACGCGATCATTCGGGATATGCCGAAGCAACGGCAGATCCGTCCACGACCGAAACGTGATAATTCCGCTGAACGATACGTACCAGCCGACGTCGAGTGCCGCAGCGGCGAGTTCGATGGTTCCGGTAAAACAGTGCAGCACACCACACACACCGAGCGCTCCAGCCTCGCGCAGAAACGTGCGAGTGTCGGCTTCGGCGTCCCGCGTGTGCAGCACCAACGGTACTCGTCTTTCGGCCGCTAGGCGAAGCTGCGACGTGAGGACGCTGCGCTGTTGCGCGCGTGGTGCGTTGTCGTAGTGATAGTCTAAACCACACTCGCCTACGGCAACGGCGCCAGAGTCGATCGCGCTGTGAATGGCCTGCGCATCGCGCTCTTCGTGCCATAGCGCAGCATCGTGCGGGTGCACACCACACGTATGGAAAACAAAGTCCGGGTAGCGCGAGGCGATGGCTTGCGCGCGGAGCGCCGTCGCCGGTGACTCACCGATACACACAAGGGCCCGCGCACCAGCTGCGCGGGCCCGTTCTACGACACCGTCGATATCATCAGCGAACACAATGTCCGCGAGATGCACATGACTATCCGCGAACACGGCGTCGTCTCGAAACGGACCTGCTGGATATCGCTAGCGTGTTCCTACCCGCTCCGTGCTGCGCGGCTTTACGTTGGGTGTCGGCTCAGCACCTGTATCGATGCGCGACGTCTTGCCGCGATTGTCCGTCGTGGCGCGTGGATACCGACCCTCGATCCAAAGCAGCACCGGTCCTGCGACGTAGATGGACGAGAACGTGGCAACGAACACGCCGAACGTCATTACCCATGCAAACGGACGAATGACTTCGCCGGCAAATACCAGCAGTGCAAGTGTCGCTGCCAGCACTGTCGCGTGCGTCATGATTGAGCGCGGCAATGTTTCGTTAATGGAGCGATCCAACAGGTTCCGAAACGGCTCACCCTTGCCACGTTTGCGCAGATTCTCTCGTACGCGATCGAAAATGATGATGGTGTCGTTTGCCGAATAGCCAAGCAAGGTAAGGATGGCAGCGACGACCGTGAGCGACACTTCGATGTGCAGGATTTTGATAAACGCAAACGTGACCAGAATGTCATGCGCCGTTGACACAACAGCAGCGACACCGAACCGCCAATCGAAACGGAACGCGAGATACATCAGCGTAAAGAGCGACGTAATGATCATCGCATAGACCGCGCCTTGCCGCAGTTCGCTACCAACCTTCGGGCCAACCGCTTCAGTGCGGACCACCGTCATCGCACCAATGCCAAATTGTTGCACAAGTGCCGCTTCGATCCGTTTTGAAATACCCTCAGCTCCCACGGTCGCTTGTTCCTGCACTTGCTTTTCATCGCGTGCACGGACGGTGTAGTCGAGATCTGTTCCAAACTGTTGGATCTCAGCCCCGGTAATCCCGGCTTTGTCGAGTGTAGACCGTAACACCGCTACGTCGGGCGGTGTCTTGAACTGCAATTGCATCAACGTTCCGCCAGTAAACTCGATGCTGTAGTTCACGCCGCCTTTTACGGCGAACGACACGAGTCCCGCAACGATAAATGCCATCGTCAGGCCGGCGGCGACGCGCCACCAGCGAATGAACTCATAATTGGTGTTATGAAAAATACGAATCATGGTGGCCTCAGATACTCAGCGTCTGGGCGCCGCGCGAGCGGTTCATCCAGAGCAGGAAGAAGGTCTTGCTCACGAAGATCGCGGTGAACAGCGATGCAACGAGGCCCGCGATGAGCGTGACGGCAAAGCCGCGTACGGGACCAGTGCCATACTGATACAACACCATACCCGACAGAATAGTGGTCGCCGAGGTATCGATGATGGCGCTTAGCGCGTGCCGGAAGCCTTCGTCAATGGCGAGTCTCACCGACTTCCCGTGATCAAGCTCTTCGCGAATGCGCTCGAAAATCAGCACGTTGGCATCGACGGCAATACCGATTGAAAGCACAAACCCTGCGAGTCCGGGTAAGGTCAGCACGGCGTGAAATCCCGCCAACGTTGCGAGTGTGTACACGAGATACAACGCCAATCCTGCAACAGCCAGCACACCGGCGAAGCGATAATATCCGATGAGAATGACAATGACGAGCAACAGCGCGATGCCCAGCGCGAGCACGCCTTTGTTGATCGAATCTTGACCCAGGCTCGAACCGATGCTGCGCACTTCCGCGACTTTGAGCGGCACCGGCAATGCACCCGCGCGCAGCACGAGCGCAAGGTCCTGCGCGGCCTGCAGCGATCCACCGCCGAGTGTGATTTGTCCGCTGCGGCCGATCGCGCTGTTTAGTACAGGTGCCGTGACGACACGATCATCGAGCACGATGGCCATGTTGTCTTTCACATGCTTTCCCGTTTCCACCTTGAATCGGCGCGCGCCTTCGTTGTTGAGCGTGAATTGCACCACGTTCCCTTCGACCGGATCAGACGACGGACGCGCATCAGTGAGCACGGCCCCGGTGATAATCTCGCGCGAATCCAACACGTAAAACGCGCGGAAGCGCTGCGTGCCCGAGACAATGGAATCGACCGCCCACAAGATCGTCTTGCCGGGAGGCATCGCATCTCTGATCGCCGGCAACGCCAGCGCACGCGAGATGGCATCATATGCCACTTCAGGAACAAGATACTGACCCGCCATTTGCCCGGGGGCAACGTTCGATCCGAACAATCCGCCTGGAACCACTGGCTTTACCGCCGCTGAATCTGCCGCGGTTTTGCCTGACGTTTTCGCCGTGCTGTCTTTCTTCCCGCTGTCTGTCTTTTGTGTGAGCAGCGATGTGACTCCGACCTTCTTCGCGGAGTCACCGAGCGACAGTTTGGTTGCGACGGTAATGCCGGCGGCGCGAGCGATTTCGTCGAAGCGTGCTACGACTTTATCGAGCGCCTGTGATTTATCGACAATCGTGAATTTGAGAAATGCGGATTTCTGTATGACGTCTTGCGCGCGTGCGGGATCGTCAATACCTGGCAACTCAACGATGATGCGTTCGTTACCCGCTTTTTGCACGACTGGCTCAGCGACACCGAATTCATCGATGCGTTGCCGAACCACTTTCAACGCGCGATCAAGCGCTTCGGATTTGTTGGCAACGGCCTGCTTTGACTCATCGACTTCGAGCGTGAGATGCATGCCGCCCTGAAGATCCAGACCGCGCTTGAGCGGAACGCGTCGCACCGTATCGAAGACGATGACGCCGTCACGCTTCACCCGTTCGATGACGGTGCGCGGAAAGAGGGCCCAAACCGAGGCTACGAGAAGTCCCACAATGAGCAGGACGCGGTACTTCAAGTTCGCCATCGATTCCGGTGGCCAGGGGTGGTAAACGAACCGCGTTGCGCTGTTCGATGTGTCACGGTCAGTGGCGTGCAGCCACAGTTACTCGACCAGGGGAAGCAGCGCAAAGTGCGCCTAGCCTCCTAACTTAGGTAATCAGCAGCGTTCGCGGTAGGCGGACCCGGCCAGATTACCAGCTATTTCAGCGCACTTCGCGCATTGTGTTCGTCCCGCTCCAATTGCGCTCGCAAAATATCCGGACCGGCAAAAGTCTGGATGTCGCGGAGGCGACGGATGAAATCGATGCGGACGAAAGCGCCGTACCAGTCGAACGACGCGTAAAAGATGTGCGCTTCGATGCGACGCGCGGGATCGTTGAACGTTGGTCGCGGTCCCAAATTCACCATACCGTCGAAGGCGCCTTGCGGCGTTTGCACACGGACCGCGTAGACGCCATCTGGCGGCAGCAACTTCCGCGAATCTGGCGACTGCACATTCAGCGTGGGATACCCGAGCAATCGCCCACGCTGATCGCCGCCAACAACCTTTCCGCTCACACTGTACCAGCGTCCCAATCCTTCTTTCGCCTCCGCGAGTGCGCCCTCGGCGACGGCACGACGAATCGCGGATGACGAAATCGCGAGACCGCTTGCCGCGTGGATTGGATCAAGCACCGTGACGTTAAATCCGCGATCTGCGCCGAGGCGTTTCAAGACGTCGCTATCGCCAAGGCGGTCGCGACCGAAACCGTGATCATGCCCTATCAGGAGCTCACTCAGACGGAATCGCTCGCGCAGTACCTGGTCGACAAAGACATCCGCGTCGTATGCGGCCAGCGTCCGCGTGAACGGCAACACAGCAACGTACGTGATGCCGCATTGCACGAACATTTCAAGTTTTTCTTCCAACAACGTCAAGAGCGGCGGCGCGATATCCGGTCGAACAATCTCAAGCGGATGCGGCTCGAACGTGACTACGACACTAGGTCGACCGTGTTGGTCTGCCAATCGCACCAGATGCGTGAGGACATCTTGATGACCTCGATGGACACCGTCAAAGGTCCCGACAGTAATGACTGCTCCGTCGTCTCCGATCGGCAAGCCACATTGCGACTCGATGGCGACGACCATCACGACGCGTTGCTCAATAGCACAAGTTTTGGCTGCCACCGATCTGCGGGTGTTCGTTCTCCAATCCCCACGACGGTGTGTGCTCGACCCGCCGCATTTCGGCGCAACAGCGCCGCGCGCGATCCGGACTGCGTTGCTGTGACGGCGCGACCGAAGGCCAGGTCGCGCAACCCTTCGTCCGAAAGTATTTCGTGGGCGATATCGCCCATAATTTCCAGTGGTGAACGCAGTCGCACTCGGCCGTCGAACACCGAATCCGACACCAGCGCGTCGAGCGACACTGCGTCGGACACATCAGCAAGGCCACTGGAGACCCGTCGCAAGTCGGCGCAATGTGCGGCGCTCTGCATGGCGCGCCCGAGATCGCGCGCGAGCGCGCGCACGTAGGTTCCACCGCCGCACGTAATACGGACGCGTAACAAGTCGCCTTCGCGCTGCGGTGCAGACCACGAATGCACCGTCACGTTGACGGGCGGAAGAACGACGGCGTTCCCGGCACGCGCGAGTGTGTGCGCGCGGGTGCCGTCGACATGTTTTGCGGAGTAGGACGGCGGGATTTGCGCAATGTGTCCGGTAAGGGATCGCATCGCGCGGTGCAACTGCTCAGCTGCGTCAGGTGCGCTCCACATTGGCGCCGCGCATTCGGACACGACGGATCCGGTACTATCATCGGTGTCCGTTTCGGTCCCAAATCGAATAGATGCATCGTAGACTTTTGGCTCGCCAACGATATACGACAACAATCGCGTGTACGCGCCCACAGCGACGACCAGCAATCCTGTGGCAAATGGATCCAAAGTGCCAGCGTGCCCAACCCGCTTCACGCGTGCTGCGCGTCGAACGACCGCCACCACGTCATGCGACGTGACACCAACGGGCTTATCGACGTACAGCAGACCATTCATTTCGCGCTCGCGTTGCATGCGTGCGGTGTTGCCGTGTATCAGTCAGCGACGGGGGGCGCGCTTTCTGGCAGCTCCGCCGCCACGTCAACAGGCGCTTCTCGTTCGTTGCGCACTTGCGCGAGCAGCTGCTCGATGCGTGATGCCCGAGCGATGCTTTCATCTGCCTTGAAAAGAATCTCTGGCGCGTTGCGTAACCGCAACGACTTCCCGAGCATCCCGCGCAGGTGAGTGGCTACACTAGCGAGCCCTTCGAAAGTGGCTTTCTTCGCGTCGTCATCGCCCATCACGCTGACAAATACCGTCGCGTGCCGAAGGTCGCGCGTCATGTCGACCGCCGTCACGGTAACGAACCCGCGAATCCGGGGATCCTTCACGCCCTCATTTAAAAAGGTCGCGACCTGCTCCCGGATGGCTTCGGCAACGCGGTCAGGACGCCGCGGTTCACCCATGTGGCCTCCTCAGGACTTGGATGCCTGATCGAGCGTTCGCGCCACTTCTTCGGTGCGATAACACTCGAACACGTCGCCCACTTTCACGTCGTTGAAGTTCTCGATGCCGATACCGCACTCGAAGCCATCCTTGACTTCGTTCACGTCGTCCTTGAAGCGGCGGAGCGACGCGATTGCACCATCGTACACTTCAACACCATCGTGAATGACGCGGATACGTCCCTTGCGGTTGATAACACCACTGCGCACCGAGCAGCCGGCGATGACACCGACGCGTGCGACCTTGAACGTTTCGCGCACCGCTGCTTCGCCGTACACCACTTCGCGTGATTCCGGACGCAGCATCCCTTCGAGTGCAGCCTTCACATCGGCAACAGCTTCGTAGATGATGCGATAGAGCTTGATCTCGACGCCTTCGCGCTCGGCTGCGGCACGCGCGTTGTTGTCGGGGCGGACATGGAATCCGATGATGATC
>JAYTTR010000543.1:0-3712 GCA_043744935.1 Gemmatimonadaceae bacterium | reverse complement strand
CGCGGCCTCAAAGCGCTCGCGAAAGAATTGAAAGTGCCCGTCATCGCGCTCTCGCAGCTCTCGCGTGCACCGGAACAACGGACGGGTGACGATAAAGGACGTCCGCAATTGTCCGACCTGCGCGAATCCGGAGCAATTGAACAAGACGCCGACGTGATCATGTTCATCTTTCGCCAGGAAGTGTACGCGGAGCGCGACGAGACCGGTCGCCTGAAAGACCCGACGCTCGAAGGCAAAGCGGAAATCATCATCGGCAAGCAGCGCAACGGTCCGATTGGCAACATTCGATTGTTCTTCCATAAGCAGTACACGCGCTTCGACAACTTTTCCAGTCGCCAGGCACCACACGATTTTGGTGGACCAAAGTTGGTCAAAGCACCCGACGATGCGGGGCCGCCGTACTGATGGCTAAAGCGCGAACGGTCTATCGCTGCACAGACTGCGGCGCGGAATTCCCGAAATGGGCCGGGCAGTGTACCAGCTGCAACGCGTGGAATACGCTCGCTGAAGAAACGGTGGCCATCGTTGTCACCAGCAAGCGCTCCGCTGCCCGCGCCCAATCAGGCGCTGTCGGCAACGTCGTGCAACTCGGCAACGTGACGGGCGCGGAAACACATCGCTGGAAAACTGGCCTCGACGAATTTGATTTCGTCTTGGGCGGCGGCATCGTACCGGGCAGCATGGTGCTTGTTGGTGGCGAGCCGGGCATCGGCAAGAGCACACTGCTGCTCCAGGTCGCCGCACGTCTCGAAGCAGGCGGGCACCCAACGCTTTATGTGTCTGGCGAAGAATCGGCGCTGCAGGTAAAACTGCGTGCGGATCGGCTGAGTGAAGATGCCACCGGTGTAGAACTCCTGACCGAAACGTCGCTCGAAACAATTCTCGCGACCGCCAGCAAAGGCGCTTACAACGGCGAAGCACTCGGCGCACTCATTGTTGATTCGATTCAAACCGTACACACCGAATTGCTTGAAGGCGCACCGGGCAATGTCGGTCAAGTGCGCGAATGCGCCGCGCGACTCATGCGCTTCGCGAAAGATTCGGGTACCACGGTGTTTGTGATTGGTCACGTCACGAAAGATGGCGGCATCGCTGGTCCGAAAACCCTCGAACACATTGTCGACACCGTGTTGTATTTCGAGGGGGATGGAACACTCGATCATCGCATCCTGCGCGCGACGAAAAACCGCTTTGGTTCGGTCGATGAAATTGGAGTGTTCCGGATGGTACCGAATGGTTTGATCCCGGTCGAGAATCCATCCGCGCTTTTTGTTGGAGAACGTCGTGACGTGGCAAGTGGCAGCGCGGTTTGTGCGCTGATGGAAGGCACACGACCCGTATTGGTCGAAGTGCAAGCGCTCGCCGCACGCGCAGGCTTTGGGACGCCGCAACGGGTCGCGAGTGGTATTGATTCACGTCGGCTTGCGTTACTGCTCGCGGTCCTCGATAAGCGTGGGGGGGTTTCGTGCGCGCAACTTGATGTCTTCTGCAACATTGTGGGCGGAATGCGCGTGCAAGAACCCGCGGTCGATCTTGCGGTCGTCGCAGCGATCGCCTCGAGTGTGGTGGATCGACCTCTTCCCGCACACGCCATCTTTCTCGGGGAACTGGGATTGGGAGGCGAAGTGAGACCGGTATCACAGGCAGAACGCCGCTTGTCCGAGGCCGCCAAATTGGGCATGACGCAAGCGTTTCTTTCGGATCGTGCAATTCCCCGGCGTATTCCCGGTGATATTCAAGTCATCGGAGTACGTACATTGAGCGATGTACTGCAACGCACTGTTGGCATCGCTGCGGGCAAGTCGGCGTGAGCGCTGACACGCGACCGCCACGACGCATTATCCCTCCGCCCGTTGTCGTGTCGCGCGGCGACGAGGCAATGCCGACCTCCGACGTGGTGCGTGACGTTGGCGTGGTGATCGTGGCCGGCGGATCAGGGTCACGGGTGGGAAAGGGAGAGTTGAAACAATTCCGATGGGTCGCAGGTAAACCCGTTTTGTTGCACAGCGTGCAGGCGTTCATGTCGCGCGCAGACGTTGCGATCGTTGTGGTCGTGCTGCCAAAGGCGTATGCCGCCGATCCACCACCGTGGCTCTTCCAGTGCGATGTTGATCGACTTTTGGTGTCGACGGGCGGCAGTGAACGTCATGAAAGCGTGCTGAACGGCCTCGAGGATTTGCCGGAAGACGTCGTCATTGCGGTCGTGCATGACGCCGCACGACCACTCGTCACCGACGCCACGATTGATCGCGTCATTGCCGAAGCGCGGCGCGGGTACGGTGCCATTGCGGCATTACCTGTCGTGGACACTCTCAAGGAAGTCGACGCCAATGGCCGCATTATTCGCACCGTCGATCGTGCCTCACTCTGGCGCGCGCAAACACCGCAGGCGTTTCCACGGGTGATGCTGGAGCAAGCACACATCGCGGCCCAGCGCGACGGCGTTGGTGCGACGGACGATGCGGCACTAGTCGAACGGCTCGGTCTACCGGTGGTGGTTGTCCGCGGGAGTGAGCGCGCGCTGAAAATCACGGACGAATCGGACTTCGCGCGCGCCGACGCACTCAGCGCACTCCGCGAATGAGTATCGGTCCGCTCACTGTTCCATTTTGGTCTGCCGCCGAAGTTGAAGGCGCGCTCCGTGGCGTGATTGCGCATCTTGCCGAGAAACGCGTGCTCGCGTATCCGACAGAGACCGTGTACGGCTTTGGCACAGCAGTCGATCACGCATCGGTCGAAGCATTGGTGCAAATGAAAGGTCGCCCCGCAACGAAGCCATTTCTGTTGCTCATCGGTGATCCATCGCAGATTGCCCGACTCGCGCTGCATCTGCCCTCGTATGCTGCGCATTTGGCCGCCCGTTTTTGGCCCGGCCCCTTGACCTTGGTATTACCTGGCGGCGATCACCGCGTACCAGCGCGATTGCGCGGCCCCGAGGGAGGTGTTGCCGTTCGATGGACACCGCATCCCGGATTGCAGCGACTCCTCGCCGCCTACGGTGAACCAATTACAAGCACGAGTGCCAATCGGCCAGGCGTGCCGCCCGCGATGACCTCTGCGGAAATTGTGCAACAGTGGCCGGACGAAATTCATCGCGGTTTATTGCATGTACTCGACGGCGGACGCTTGTCTCCTTCACGACCATCCACGGTGGTAGACTGCACGGGACGCCGCGCGCGGGTCATTCGTCCGGGTGTGCTCTCGGCGAATGTGCTCCGTGAATGCGTGCCCGACCTCGTCGGCGATACCTGAGGACTCGCAACCTTCCCATGCATCTGCTCTTTGTCTGCACAGGCAACACCTGTCGGAGTCCGCTTGCGGAGGCGATCGCGCGCCGTCTCATTTGCGAACGTCACTTGGTCGACATCGACGTGAGTAGCGCCGGCACGAGTGCGTGGGCCGACGCTCCCGCCTCCGATGGGTCCTTGCTCGTAGCGCTCGAACATCAACTCGACCTCGGCGACCATCGTGCGCGTCCGCTCTCACCAGAAATTGTCGCAAACGCTGATCTCATCCTCACCATGGGTCCACATCATCTTGATCGTGCAGAAGCCCTCGGTGGTGCGAACCGCAGTTGGTTACTGACGGCGTATGCAGGCGGTCCGGATACCGCGCGCGCCGTGAGTGATCCGTTTGGTGGGGATCTTTCCGTATACCGCGCGACATTCGACGAACTCACGCACGAAATCGGCGCCGCGCTCGACCGCGTGGA
>JAYTTR010000542.1:0-3719 GCA_043744935.1 Gemmatimonadaceae bacterium | reverse complement strand
TCCGAACTGCACTTGAAAGTCGCATTTGAAGACGCGTTTGGGGTGGTGGATCGCAATACAGGGTTGGTCATCCTCGACGATGCGCAGACGCTCGATTGGCCTGACGACACGCGCGCGGCGTTGGCCGAGAGCGACGAAACGCGGTGGATGACGCAACGGATGCCGGCCGGTGCACATCTGCGCCCTGAGGGATACCGTGATAGCAAAACAGTGCTGATGCTCTGGGACTATCACAGCGCGCATCGCTATGACGATGTGGTATTTCCGCTGCCCGAAGATCCATTTTACCCCGAGGTCGCAATGCGTGGCATGGTGCGTCTCGTGCCTGGGTTGCAAGAGTATCTTGATCGATTGCCGCACAGCTCCGTAGACGGCGGCTATTACACAAAGACCGTAGAGAATCGACCACTGATTGGACCACTCGGCATTGATGGCGCGTTTGTCAGCGCGGCATTTTCGGGATTTGGATTGATGGCGGCACCGGCGGCGGGTGAATTGCTTGCAGCGCACATCACGCAGACCGCCTTACAAAAATATGCGACGTCATTCTCGCTCGCTCGCTACGATGATACGGTGTATCAAGAGCGGTTGAAGCAGTGGGGTTCGACGGGTCAACTGTAGTCTGCACTGCGTATTTCACGCGACCGACAGCATACGCACGGGGTACTCCCGTTGGGCCGAGAGTACCCCGTGCGCACAACCACTATCGCATGTTTGCCAAATCGCGCACCGCGCTTGCGAGCGTCTTCACTTTCATCGCGTCAGCCGATTTCGTCACATCACCATCAAGCGATGTCGCCAGCGACGTCAAGGCCGCACCACGCGCCGATCCCGTCGCAGCCTCCGCGCCTGATAGCGCTGTTCGTACCGCTGCAACGCGACCGCCGCCGAGTCCTTTCGAACGTTCCAGCTGATCGACGTATGCACGAGTCAACGCAAAGCTCGCCGGCCAGACCAGTTTTGGCTGGCCTTGCGCGTTGAGATAGTCAAACTTCACCGACTTCGCTGCGTCAATTTCGTTTTGTGAGATAAACGCGCTCGGCTGCAATTCCATGACGTCGAGGCCACGTGCAATCTCGGAGCTCACCATCACACCATTGTACCAATAGACCGACCACGATCCCCCCATGCTCATGCGCGTCGAGTCTACCGGTCCGCGATCAAAGAATGCGATCTCCTTCGCGTGCGCCGCATCCGTCCAGTCGAACACCGAGATTCCGCCCTGATACCACGCCTGCACCATCACGTCGCGACCAGGAATTGGAATGAGTGACCCGTTGTGCGCGACGCAGTTTTCTTGCGCCGTTTGCGGTGCTGGCAGCTTGTAGTAGCTCTGAAATTTCATCTGACCGTTGACGAGCGTGAAGATCGCATCGGCACCCCACTCTCTCTTGTCCGTCACGCGACATTTGGGTTGACCGCCACCGCCCCATTCATCGGAGAACAACACTTTTGTGCCATCGTTGTTAAACGTCGCAGAATGCCAATACGCGAAGTTGGAGTCGGCCACAGCTCCAATGCGCACAGGATGTGCCGGATCGCGAATATCGAGCAGCAATCCGTAGCCTTCACATGCGCCACCGGCGAGACCAATGGCCGGAAACACTGTGATGTCGTGGCACTGATTTGGTCCCGGGTGTGCGCCCTTCCCCGCTGACGCATCGCCACCAAACATTTTCGCGATGATACCCGGCAGGGCCGTGCGTAGCGCGGCACTGTCCGCACCCGTGGCTGCACCAGTGCCCCCGCGCAGCTTCACCATGCTGTCCAGCATCGGCTTCACGAAGTTGGATGGTATCACCATTTCTTCGCCCTGTATTACGGCTGTGTATCCGCCCTTGGCGCGCGCCGCCACTGCAGCTTTCGCTGCGGCCGCGGCGTCGAACGCGCTGGCACCGTGCGTTGGTGGCGCAACGAGTTCGTTGAAGATGCGCGGAGAACTCACGATGGCCGCTTGCTCCGGATGTGCGAGCGGTACCTTGATCACTTCGATGCGAAAGAGCGCCGATTGCGCATCTTTGTCTGGCGCCGTACTTACGCAACCCGGCAATTCATCTTCCGGACGTACGCCCGAGGAACCAGAGATGTAGATGTAGACATTGTCTTTGTCTTTCGGATCAACCAGCACCGTGTGGGTGTGCGATCCACGGCACGTTTGCACGTTGCCAACATTTTTCGGATTGGCGATATCCGTCACATCAAAAATGCGCACACCACGCAAGCGATCTTTGCTACTTGCTTCCTTGACGCCCTGCGCGCCGCAGTCAATACGACCGGTGAGTCCCTCGCCAGAAACAAAGAGCAAGTTCTTGTATACTGACACGTCGCTTTGCGACGCGGGGCAATAGTACGCGGTTTTCAGTGTGACGTGCGAGGGATCGCCAATATCCCAAATCTGATAACCATTGTAGCTGCCTTGAATGGCATAGCGTCCGGTAAACGCGAGATCCGAGTTGGTGCTGTTGAGAAATTTTTCGGACGGCTGGGTGCGCGAAAGCACGCGCATGTTCCACGTGGCTTCGGCGGCGTTCATCACACCGGCTTTCAGTCCGATTCGCGGATCGGGCGACGGCGCAGACATTGACATCATACTGCCGCCCGCGGACGACGGCGCGTGGGCGCACGCGGCGAGTGCGGCGACGCCGAGGGAAAACGAGAGTATACGACGCATCATGGTTCGTGGGTGATGAGGGTGACCAGCATGAGTTCCATCCGTGCGATCTCTGTGGTTTGATCGACGTTGACATCGGACGCGAACTTGAAAACAGTCTCGTCCTGCGCGGCGCCATCCGTGCCGAACAGGTCTTTCACCATCGACGTGGCGCCGCGATGATGTTGTATCATGAACGTGAGAAAGACGCGATCAAATATTTTTCCATGTGCCGCGTCCAGTGTCTTCATTTGTGCATCTGTCAGCATGCCTGGCATAAGTGCATGTGACATGGATGACATGGACATCCCCGCCATGCCATCCATGGCGTCCATCTTCATCGGTCGTGCGTCCGGCACGGGTTGAAGGCGATCACGAAGCCATTGTTGCATCGTCGCAATTTCATCCCGTTGCGCGTTGATGATGCGTTCGGCGAGTCGCGCCACGGCGGGGTCAGCCCCATGAGTGGGCGCCCAGGACGACATGACAATGGCTTGCGCATGATGACCGATCATGCCAGACATGAAGCGCACGTCCGCTGTGGTGTAGGGGTAGCGCGCGCTATCGGACTTTGCCTTGGCAATGCCCTGCGGACTCGCCGACACGGGTGCAGTTGCTGCGGTAACCGCGGCGCGACCGTGTGAGGGAACGCACGCTGCCACTGAAAGCGCGGCGACGGTGAGGAGGTGGGGCGGTCGCATATCGAAGAGAGGCGGGGAACGACGGCGTTGCATTGGCTCATGAACCATACCAACGTTACATCATAATTGATTCAACGCAATTGGGGTTCACGGAGAACGGCGAGCGCACGGTCGGGGATGGTGCGATGCCCTGATGGCGGTCGAACAACTGGGTTCACGCGGAGGCGCAAGGTACACGAAGAACAGCGTGCGAACAGTCGAGGATGGTGCAAATGCCATCCATTTTCTGCTGTTGCATTTGTCTTCTTCGTGCTGTTCTCCGCGCCTCCGCGCCTCCGCGTGAAACTCGCAGTTCAGGGTTTATGCGAATTGAAATCCGCACTCATCCGGAAACTGCGATCACCCAACAAAAACTCCGCGAAATACTC
>JAYTTR010000541.1:0-3739 GCA_043744935.1 Gemmatimonadaceae bacterium | reverse complement strand
CGCTCAATATTCCGGACCTGATCAAAGAGGGCAGTGTGGCGTACGGAATGCAGAGCTTCGATCAATCGTTAATGAACTGGTATACGCGTGGCGTGATTTCTTACGATAATGCGCTGTTTTACGCAACGAATCCGGCCGAATTCGGGTTGCGCGTGCAGGGTGTGGATGGTGCGAGCGATCAGAGCTGGGACGGCTTCAAACAGGGAAGCGGTCGGAGCTAGGGACCGCGCGTGTTGGGAATGGCGCGCACCTAGCGTCAACGAGGGGACCAAGCCACCATTCGGCGTGGCTCGACACGGGACAGCGCGCGATGCGCGTGTCTCGGCGTCCGACGGTGACTGCCGTTGGCACGCGATGCCGGCCCCCTGCCCATCGACATGTTCAAAAAGGTTCTGATCGCCAATCGCGGTGAAATTGCGCTCCGCGTCATCCGTGCGTGCCGTGAACTCGACATTCTCACCGTCGCAGTCTACTCCGAGGCTGATCGCGAGTCGTTGCACGTGCGCTTCGCCGACGATGATGTCTGTATCGGTCCACCGGCGGGGCGTGACTCGTATCTGAAAATTCCGCGTCTCATCGCGGCTGCAGAGATCACGGGCGCGGACGCCATTCATCCGGGGTACGGATTTCTTGCCGAAAACGCAGAGTTCGCGGAAACGTGTCGTGCGTCCGGGATCGCGTTCATTGGACCAACGCCCGAACAAATTCGCGTAATGGGCGACAAGGCGTCGGCGCGCCGCGCGATGAGTGACGTTGGTGTGCCTATTGTCCCCGGCTCACCAGGACCCGTGGAGGATGTGGATGAAGCACTGGAATACGCACGCGGTATCGGTTTTCCGGTGATCATCAAGGCGGCGGCTGGCGGCGGCGGAAAAGGAATGCGTGTTGCGCGCGATCCCGACGACTTTGCGCGCTCGTTTCAACTGGCGCGTTCCGAAGCATTGTCGGCGTTCGGCAACGGTGATGTGTATGTCGAGAAATTTCTCGAGCGTCCGCGCCATGTCGAGTTCCAGATCATGGGCGATATGCATGGCAATATCATTCATCTCGGCGAGCGCGATTGTTCGGTGCAACGTCGTCATCAAAAACTCATCGAAGAAGCGCCCTGTCCGGTGATGACGCCGGAGTTGCGTGAGCGCATGGGCGAAGCGGCCGTGCGTGGAGCGAAGGCGATCAAGTACGTCGGCGCCGGCACGGTCGAAATGTTACTCGACGAAGATGGGTCGTTCTACTTCATGGAGATGAACACTCGCATTCAAGTCGAACATCCGGTGACGGAAATGTTGACGGGAGTGGACCTTGTGAAAGAGCAAATTCGCGTTGCTGCAGGACATGAGTTGAGCGTCAAGGAGACGCCTGCGTTTCGCGGTCACGTCATCGAGTGTCGTGTGAACGCCGAAGATCCGTCGCGAAATTTTCAGCCGTCTCCAGGTCGCATCGAAACCTTTCATCAACCCGGTGGTCCCGGTGTGCGTATCGACACGCATGCCTATGCCGGCTATACCGTGCCGCCGTACTACGACTCGATGATTGCGAAGTTGATTGTGCAGGGATCGAATCGCGAGGAGGCGTTGAAGCGTATGCAAATCGCGCTCGAGAGCTTTATTATCGAGGGTGTAAAAACGACCGTGCCGTTTCTCGCGCGCGTAATGCAGCATCCTGGATTTCAAGCGGGCAAAGTCCACACCAAATGGCTGGAGTTTGAAGGCGCAGAGCTGTTGAAGGAACCGGTATAGCAGGTCCCGCGAACTCGCCGACGATGGAGACGCGTGTGTTGCGCCGAGAGTTTGCCGCAGTGGCCTTGACGTTATTGGCCGTGTTCATTGCGGGCGCACTCGTCTTTCAGCGCGTGCCGGACGGCGCGGGTTGCCTCGATGCGGTCGGTGCGTTCGGGCCCGCGGGAACGTGGGCACGCTGCGCGCTGGTAATGACCGTTGGCGTCCCTGGCGCTGCATTGGTTGCGCTAGGATGTCTGTGTATCGCACTCACACTCTTTGGCCGCCTGCAAAGTGAAACGGACGAAGTGCGCGAATGGGGATTGCTGTCGGTTGGTGTGGTATTGCTGGTGCCGATTGCGATCGGATTGGCGATTGGTGGCGAACCGACGGCGTCAACGATCACGGGATTGTGGGGAAGTTTTGCCGCACACTATTTGCGCAAAGGATTCGGCGCCGCAGGTGCGTGGGTGTTTTACTCGCTGGCCACCAGCGCACTCACGATTGCGACGCTGCGGTGGAATCCGATTCGCGTCTTGCTTGGCCCGTCTTCGAAACGTGCGATTGCGTCCGCTGGGCGCGAATCTGTGGTGGTACGCACAACGCTGGCCGAACGACTGGCTCCCTCGCCGGAAGAAATGCCGGCAATCGATCCGGTACTGGCGCGCGATGTACTGAGTGATACGTCTGCATTATCGCGCGATCCGCAAACAACGGAAAAGCGCGCGCGCAAAACGCGCGATGCAGCTCGGGAAGCGGCGGTTGATGTCGCGTTGCACGCGGAGGACATCGCACAGTTTAGCGACGAGCTACCGCCCACAACGTTGCTGGCAGAGGCGCCGCCGCGGAACGCGGACGCCGGGCGACGGGAGTTGGATCTTGCTGGTGAGAAACTGATGACGTCATTGCGGACCTTCAAGGTTGACGGCGAATTAGTAGGTCGAACTACGGGTCCCACGGTCACGCAGTTTGAAATAGAACCGGCGGCCGGTGTGAAGGTCCGCCAGATCGCCGCGCTCGCCGATGATCTGGCGCTTGCGATGCGCGCGCAGAGTATTCGCATTGTTGCACCAATTCCGGGACGCGGCGCCGTGGGTGTGGAAGTGCCCAATCCATCGCCCGAGATGGTCGTGCTCCGTGAGGTGCTGGAGTCTCGTGAGTTCCAGCAAGCACGTGCAGCGCTTCCGATCGCACTGGGAAAAGATTTGGAGGGGCGCGCTGTCGTTGCCGATTTGGCGAAGATGCCGCATTTGCTGATTGCTGGCGCAACAGGTTCCGGCAAGTCGGTGTGTGTGAACACGATCATCACGAGCTTGGTGTATCGACACACACCAAAGACGCTTCGTTTTTTAATGGTTGATCCGAAGATGGTTGAGTTGAGTGTATACAATACGTTGCCTCATCTTCGCCATTCGGTGATCACGGATAATCGTGATGCGGCGGCCGTGCTCAAATGGGCGGTGATGGAGATGCAAGATCGCTATCGATTGCTGGAAGCGAATGCGTGTCGAAATCTTCAAGAGTTCAATCGACGCGTGCAGCAGTTCGAGTCGGGCGAGGGGCCAGCGCCGCAGCGTCCGAAAAATCCGGATACCGCTTTTGAAGACCGCACGTACGCTGGCGGGATCCTTCCGTACATCGTGGTGGTGATCGACGAAATGGCGGATCTGATGATGACGGTGCAGGGTGAAGTGGAAACGCCGATCGCGATGCTGGCGCAGAAAGCACGCGCGATCGGCATTCACTTGATCTTGGCTACGCAACGACCGAGCGTGAACGTGATTACCGGATTGATTAAGGCAAACTTTCCGTGTCGCATCGCATTTCGCGTGGCGTCGCAGATCGACAGTCGCACCATTATTGATGGCGCTGGGGCGGAATCATTGCTCGGTAACGGCGATATGCTCTTCATCCCGCCGGGAAAATCGGAAGCGTCTCGGTTACAGGGTGCGTACCTGTCCAGCGAAGAAACGGAGAAGCTATTGGGGTGGTATCGGGACGCAACATCGCGTTTGCACGCGGCC
>JAYTTR010000540.1:0-3742 GCA_043744935.1 Gemmatimonadaceae bacterium | reverse complement strand
TGGCGTGGAAAGTCGCGCCTGCGCTTGCGGCCGGAAACACAGTGGTGATGAAACCAGCGGAGTTCACGCCGCTTACTGCGATTCGCTTTGCTGAACTCGTGCACGAGATTGGGTTGCCAGCGGGCGTGTTCAACCTGGTCACGGGTGATGGACACACGGGCGCGGCGATTGTCGATCACGCGGATGTTGATAAAATCGCGTTTACCGGCAGCACCGAGGTCGGTCGCGCTATTCGCATAGCAACGGCGGGCACGGGCAAGGGTTTGTCGCTGGAGCTTGGCGGCAAGAGTCCGTTCATCGTGTTTGACGATGCAGATCTTGATAGCGTGGTTGAAGGCGTTGTCGACGCAATTTGGTTTAATCAAGGACAAGTGTGTTGCGCGGGTTCGCGCTTGCTCGT
The DNA here is from genome assembly GCA_043744935.1 of Gemmatimonadaceae bacterium. Taxonomy (GTDB): domain Bacteria; phylum Gemmatimonadota; class Gemmatimonadetes; order Gemmatimonadales; family Gemmatimonadaceae; genus Gemmatimonas. Next base: position 3,342 of record JAYTTR010000540.1, on the reverse strand, counting down.
GCACGAAGGCATTGCCGATCGACTGGTAGAGAAACTGCGCGTGCGCATGGAGCGTCTGCGCGTCGGTGCGCCGCTCGACAAATCGGTGGACATGGGAGCGATTGTCGCGCCGGTGCAGTTGGCACGTATCAAAGAGTTGGTTGCGCAAGGCGTCGCCGAAGGCGCCACATGCTGGCAGCCATCGTGGGCAGTACCAACGGAGGGTTGGTTTCATCCACCGACGTTGTTCACCGATGTCGCACCGTCGGCCACCATTGCGCAGGTGGAAATTTTCGGACCGGTGCTGGTGACGATGACCTTTCGCACGCCCGACGAAGCGGTGGCATTGGCGAACAATACGCCGTATGGCCTTGCGGCCAGCGTGTGGTCGGAGAACATCAATCTCGCCTTAGACATCGCGCCGAAATTGCAGTGCGGTGTGGTGTGGATCAACAGCACCAACCTGCTCGATGCATCAGCAGGATTTGGTGGCTACAAAGAATCGGGGTTTGGGCGCGAAGGTGGTCGCGAAGGGCTGTGGGAATATCTCAAGCCGGTACGCGCCCCGAATGACGCTCCGTTGCCAGTCCTGCCGTCGGCCAAGAGCGTCGACGTGGATGATGCGCAGCCTGATCGCGGACTGCCCGCGATTGATCGCACGCCGAAGCTCTTCATTGGCGGCAAGCAAGCGCGTCCTGACTCAGGATATTCGATTCCTGTATTTGACGTACGCGGGCAGTCGATTGGTGAAGTCGGGGACGGGAATCGGAAGGATATTCGCAACGCCGTGGAAGCGGCCCACGCCGCCTCCGGTTGGAGCAGACTCACGGGGCACAGTCGCGCGCAAATCCTTTATTACATCGCCGAGAATCTTTCATCGCGCGGCGTTGAGTTTGCGGACCGCATTCGGCGTATGACCGGTGCGTCGGGCGTTGATGCGACGCTCGAAGTCGAGGCGTCGATCTCCCGTCTGTTCACGTACGCTGCATGGGCCGACAAGCACGATGGTGCCGTGCATGACGTGCCAATCCGCGGCGTGGCCTTGGCCATGCACGAGCCGATCGGAGTGGTCGGCGTCGCGTGCCCGGACCCTTATCCGTTGCTCGGGCTGATCTCCCTGGTGGCACCGCTCATCGCGACCGGGAATCGAGTGGTCGCCCTCCCGTCAGCTCGGTATCCGCTGTCCGCCACCGACTTCTATACTGTGTTGGAGACCTCTGATGTGCCCGACGGCGTGGTCAACGTGGTGACGGGGACCCGTGACGTGTTATCAAAAGTGTTGGCCGAGCATGATGATGTCGGCGCCATGTGGTACGTTGGATCACATGCCGGAGCAACCGCGGTCGAGCGAGCGTCAGCAGCGAACCTCAAGCGCACGTGGACGGAATGGACCGGCCGGGAGTGGCTGGATCCGCGAGCGGGCGAGGGTCGAGAGTTCCTGCGCCGTGCGGTCCAGGTGAAGAATATCTGGATCCCGTACGGTGAGTGATGACACATGAGTGACGCGGATTCATACAATAGGCGGAACCCTAAGCCCTTCCAAACAACCATGATTGATTTGCCTGTGTCGCCGGACGCGTTTCGTGATGCCTCGTGGAATGATGTGCAGCCGTACTACGAGCAGCTGGCCGCAGTCCCGCTCGAAAATCACAACGACCAAGTAGAGCCGTGGTTGGCGGTGTGGTCGCGCTTGGACACATTGGTCGGCGAGGCCGGCACCTTATCCATGATTGCCTATACTGGCAACACGGCAGACGCCGTCGCGGAACAAGCCTATTTGCGCTTTTCGATGGACATTTTCCCAAAGCTGGAAGAGCAACAGGTCCGCCTTGCGCGTCGGCTCATCGAGCTGGGATGGTCGCGCCCAGATCTCGAAACAACACTACGGCGATTTCGTACCGACATCGAAATTTTCCGCGAAGCAAACGTCGATCGTTTTTCGCAGATCGAAGCGCTTTCGGCCGCCTATCAAAAAGTGACGGGCGGCTTGAGTGTTGACTGGGATGGTGTTCGCAAGACTATTCCGCAATTGCAGCCGCATCTCAAGTCGTCCAATCGCGACGAACGGGAGCGCGCTTTCAGACTTGGTGCCGCCGCATATCTCGAACAACGCGATGTTTTTGTTGATCAATTCGACACCATGTTTGCATTGCGCGATGCGGTCGCGCGCGAGGCGGATTTTGCGGATTATCAGCAATACTGTTTTGCTGCGAAACATCGATTTGACTATACCCCAGCCGATTGTGCGCGTTTTCATCAGGCCGTGCGCACTGCGGTATCGCCCGCCGTCGCGCGATTGATGGAACATCGTCGCCAAACGTTGGGCGTGGACACGTTGCGGCCGTGGGATGTCACCGTCGATCTCGGGATTACTGAACCCCTGCAGCCATTTGCCGATGTCGAGACGTTCGTTGGCTGCGCACGCCAAATATTCTCGCGGATCGATGCCGAACTTGGAGAACGGTTTGGCATCATGGCTGATGAAGGTTTGCTTGATCTCGAAAGTCGGCCGGGCAAAGCACCGGGCGGCTATTGCACCGATCTCGCGTTTCGCGGCCGACCTTTCATTTTCATGAATGCGGTTGGCGTCCCCGATGACGTGCAAACACTCGTGCACGAAGCCGGTCATTGTTTCCACGATTTCGCAACGCATCCGCTGCCGTTTACGTGGCAGCGTCGCTCGGGACACGAGGCGGCCGAACTGGCGTCGATGAGCATGGAATTATTAGCCATGCCCTATCTCGTCGAGCCGGAAGGTTACTACACACCAGAAGAGGCGCGCATTGCATGGCTTGAGCACCTGGAAGAGGTCCTGACAAGCCTCGTACACATTGCGAGCGTTGACGCGTTTCAGGCGTGGATCTACACGGACGCGCGCGGTGCTGACGCGGCGGCGCGCGATGCGCAGTGGCTCACATTGCGTGCTGAATTCGAATCGGGAATCGATTGGACAGGGCTCGAACAAGAGCGCCTGTCGCGGTGGTATCGGCAACTACACATTTTCGAGTTGCCGTTTTATTACATCGAGTATGGCTTGGCACAGCTTGGCGCGTTGCAAGTGTTTCGCAATGCAATGCGTGATCCGGCCGGTGCCGTCGCCGCCTACAAGCGTTTTCTGGCGCTCGGTGGGACAAAACCTCTGCCGGAACTGTACGAAGCGGCGGGCGTCAAATTGGTCTTCGACGTCGAGACCATGGCGGAGCTGGTCGCATTTGTCGAAGAGCGAATCGAGGCTCTGCGCAACGGTGCAGCGGCGCCATTTGAGTCGATCATGCCGACGCCCACATCAATGGCACATTAAAAACCGTTGTCGCGCCACCGACCTGAACGGCGGCGGCGCGCGATGCGCAGTGGCTCACATTG